>CAZSHA010000017.1:0-36029 GCA_964606575.1 uncultured Muribaculaceae bacterium
ATCAATAGTACCCACATTCAAGAATGCTTGTTCGGGATATTCATCCATTTCACCGCTTAGAATCATCTTGAAACCACGTATTGTTTCATTAAGCGGAACCATCACGCCTGGCAGACCTGTAAATTGCTCTGCCACGAAGAATGGTTGTGACAAGAAACGTTGCGCACGACGAGCTCGAGATACTACCAACTTATCGGCATCACTCAATTCATCAACACCAAGGATTGCGATAATATCTTGTAACTCATTATATTTCTGAAGCAATTTTTTCACGCTTTGAGCCACCTCGTAATGTTCTTCTCCCACCAAGTGAGGGTCAAGCATACGAGAAGTTGAGTCTAGCGGGTCAACAGCAGGGTAAATACCAAGCTCACTAATCTTACGGCTCAATACCGTAGTTGCATCCAAGAAGCTGAATGTTGTAGCTGGAGCAGGGTCAGTCAAGTCATCAGCTGGCACATAGATTGCTTGCACCGATGTAATACTACCTGATTTAGTTGAAGTAATACGCTCTTGTAAAGCGCCCATTTCCGATGCTAAGGTTGGTTGATAACCCACAGCCGAAGGCATACGCCCCAACAATGCCGACACTTCAGAGCCAGCTTGAGTGAAACGGAAAATATTATCAATGAACAATAATATTTCCTTACCTCCACCATCTTGGTCGCGGAATTGTTCGGCAACAGTTAATCCAGACAAAGCCACACGAAGACGTGCACCTGGAGGCTCGTTCATCTGTCCGAACACGAGTGTACCTTGCGACTTCGCCACTTCCGACATGTCGACATCCTCGATATTCCACTCGCCCTTCTCTAGTCCTTCTTTAAACTTGTCACCATATTTGATAACACCGCTTTCAATCATTTCACGAAGCAAGTCATTACCCTCACGAGTACGTTCACCTACTCCAGTGAACACAGAGAAACCGTTATGTCCGTGAGCAATATTGTGGATAAGCTCCATGATCAACACGGTCTTGCCCACTCCTGCTCCACCAAACAAACCGATTTTACCGCCTTTTGCATAAGGTTCTAGCAAATCGATTACCTTGATACCTGTAAAAAGTATCTCCGAGCTTATCGACAAATCGGCAAAAGCAGGTGCTGGCTGATGGATTGAACGGCGTATGCCGTTTTCGTCCATTCCTTTCAAGTGGTCGATTGGCTCACCAATAACGTTCAACAATCGTCCTTTCACTTGATCGCCTGTAGGCACTGAGATAGGCATTCCCTTGCTCACTACCTGCATACCGCGTTGCAATCCGTCGGTACTTTCCATAGCAACACATCTCACCGTATCCTCACCGATGTGTTGTTCTACTTCAAGTATCAATTCCGATCCATCTTCACGCTTCACCGACAGCGAAGTGTAGATAGCTGGCACAACATTGCCCTCACCTTCAAAGGCAACATCGACCACCGGACCGATCACTTGTGCTATTTTTCCAATATTTTCGCTCATAACAACGAATTTATCTTTTGTTTATTAGTTATTTCTCTATTTTAGAAATGCAATCCGTACATTACAACCAATGTCATAAGGATAAGGTTGAATAGACCGATTGGCATCAAGTATTTCCATTCCAACTTCAACATCTGGTCGATACGAACACGAGGGAAAGACCAGCGGAACCATATCAACACAAATGAGATAAAGAAAGCCTTGCCCAAGAACCATACGACTGATGGGATATAATCCATCACCATATTGAAACCGTCCCATCCAGGAACGTGCAATGGCATCCATCCTCCCAAGAACATCAATGATGCAATACCCGAAACGATGAACAAGTTCAAGTATTCCGCCAAATAATAGAATCCGAAGTGAATACCTGAGTACTCTGTGTGATAACCAGCTGTAAGCTCATGTTCTGCCTCTGGCATATCGAATGGGCCTCGATTAGTTTCAGCATTAGCTGCAATCAAATAAATTACGAACGCTATAAATGCTGGAATATGCCCCTTGAACAAGAACCATCCGTCGCTTTGAGCCTCAACTATTCCCGAAATAGACATTGTTCCTGACAAAACAACGATTGTCAAAATTGACAAGCCTACCGACAACTCGTAACTAACCATCTGCGCACCACTACGCATAGCACCGATAAGCGTATACTTGTTGTTACTTGACCATCCTGCAAGCAAGATTCCTAGCACGCCTATTGAAGAAGCGGCAATCATGAAGAACACGCCAATGTTGAAATCTATAATTTGCAAACCATTACCCCAAGGAAGACAAGCGAAAGTAAGCATTGAAGCTATAATCACTAGGTATGGAGCAAGAGCAAACAAAAAGCGGTCGATATTCTCAAGACGAATAAGCTCCTTAATTAAGATTTTAAACATATCGGCAAATACTTGCAACAATCCCCAAGGACCTACACGCATAGGGCCTAAACGGCATTGCATCCAAGCACACAACTTACGTTCATAGAAGATATAGAACAATGCCAATAGAGCATACACCAAAAGCAATGCGACACCTATCAACACACATTCTACCGTTGTTGTTAACCAGCCAGGCATAAAGCTCATAAGCAAATCATGCACCCAACTTGTAACTATACTGAAATCAAACATATCTGTTATTTTTTCTTTAAATTACTATTCTGTGTTATTTCTTATCGGTCAATATCTGGAATCACGTAGTCCATAGAAGCCGTAATCGTAATCAAGTCGGCAATCTTATAACCAGCACAATATTTATCCACTGCACCCACATGATTCAAACATGGACTATTGAAGTGCATGCGGTAAGGATTCTTTCCGCCATCGCTCTCAATGTAGACACCGAACGCTCCACGGCTAGCCTCAACCTCCTGATACCAATGCCCTGCAGGAAGCTTTATCATCTTAGGTACTTTAGGAGCGGCTATTTCATTGCCTTCTTCCTTTTCTAGCATGTCGCAAAGCTGCTCAAGCAAGCTAACGCATTGCATAACTTCATCCATTCTCACCATGTAACGAGCAAAGCTGTCGCCTTCAGTATATAGAATCTCATCAAACTTCAATTCGTCATACACCGCATAAGGAGAATGTTTGCGTACGTCACAAGCCCAACCAGCAGCACGACCGTTAGGGCCACAAGTAGCATAGCTAATAGCATCTTCCTTAGAAACTACGCCCACACCTATTGTTCTATTCTTGAAGATTACGTTGCCAGTAACCAAAGTGTGATATTCTTTAACACGTTCTGGCATTATAGCACAAAGTTCACGTACATCCTTAATAAAGTCCGGATGAACATCAGCAGCCACACCGCCTATCACACTATAATGTTGCGACATACGTCCTCCTGTTGTCTTTTCAAAAATATCCATGATTTGCTCACGTTCACGGAACGCATACACGAATGCCGTTGTTGCACCCATGTCCATTGCCATACAACCAAACGACAACAAGTGAGAAGCCAAACGCATCAACTCGTCAAACATAACACGGATTACTTGAACCCGATGAGGAACCTCTAGGCTTAGTGCCTTCTCGATACACATACACAAGCAGTGACGGTTTTGGAATGAACTCATATAGTCCATACGGTCGGTAAAGAACAAAGTTTGAGGATATGTCTTGCTCTCACACATTCTTTCTATACCTCTGTGTATATATCCGCACACTGGAACGACCTTATTGATTGTTTCTCCGTCAACCGCACAACGCAAACGCATCACACCGTGTGTAGATGGGTGCTGGGGGCCAAAGTTCACAACATAGTCATTTTCGCCGAATATCTTATATTCCTTCTTTGATGTTTTACCGTTCTCGTCTTCTGTCACGACGAAGCTATCGTCTTCGTTTTCTTCAGCCTCAAGACGAATAGGATTCAAATCTGGATTATCATCATAGTCTTTTCTCAAAGGATAGCCCACCCAGTCGGTACGCATAAACAAGCGACGCATGTCAGGATGCCCTATAAACACAATGCCATAGAAATCAAAGACCTCACGCTCTTGAATCAAAGCCACTTCCCACAAGTCGCTAACGCTATGGAGCATAGGGTTTTCACGGTCAGTAGTAGCCACCTTTACGCTCATCTTATCACCAGTAGAAGTTGCAGTAAGGTAATACATACAGCCTAGGGTTTCTTTCCAGTCCACACCTACAACCGCATTCAAATAGTCGAAGCCCAATTCCTCTTTTAACGCCTTCGCTAAAGAATACCACTCATTATCTGCCACATTCACTAGAAGGTACTCACCTTCTTCAAATGCAGCCGATGGACATAGGCTTGCGATTTTTTCTTGTAAATTCACCATATTATATATATGCGTATTTTATTGCTTTATTTTTATTCGTTTCAATCTCGCCACTGGCAATTATTTCATTGCCTCCACTTCTTCAGGATGCTCTGCCAAGAAATCTTTCAATTTTTCTTGACGGTTCACGCCACCAAAGTATTTTTGAAGCATAATTTTGCGTTGCAATTGCATCATGCCGTAATACATAGCCTCTGGTCTTGGAGGACAGCCAGGAATCCACACGTCCACAGGAAGAATCTTATCAAGACCTTGTACCACACAATGCGATCCCTTGAAAGGACCACCCGATATATTACAACTTCCCGTAGCAATCACATATTTTGGCTCAGCCATTTGATCATATAGGCGTTTTAGCACAGGAGCCATACGATAAGTAACCGTACCGTTCACCATCAACAAGTCAGCCTGACGAGGTGAGTTACGTGTAACCTCAAAGCCAAAACGAGCCATATCATGACGAGCCGCCCCCAAGTGCATGAACTCGATAGCACAGCAGCTTGTACCGAAGCATAATGGCCACAACGAGTTAGAACGGCTCCAGTTTATCAATTTATCAAAAGTGCCTACAATCACATTAGCACCAGTAGCGTTTAGTTCTTCAACAAGTTGGTCGATATATTCGTTGTCCTTGAAGTCCTCGCGCGCCATACTTTTTATTTTCACTTCCATTCCAAAGCTCCTTTCCGCCAAGCATAAGCTAAGCCCAAGATTAATACTGCCAAGAAGATTCCCACGCTAACAAGTCCCGAAGTTCCTAGAGTCTTGCACACTACTGCCCAAGGGAACAAGAAAACAGTTTCCACATCAAACATCAAAAACAAGATTGCAAACAAGTAGTAGCCCACTTTAAATTGCATCATGCTCTCACCTCTCGTAGGAACACCGCACTCATAAGCCTTACCTTTCTGCACAGCATAAGACTTTGGCGATATTAGCGCTGCTATGATAAGGGCCGCTGCCACAAGTCCCACACCTGTCAGCAAAGCCGTCACCATTAGCGTTGTACTTTGAATACTTAATAACTCCATAAAATATTAATAACTCAATTTATATTTCTAATTAAAAAATTAATGAGCCTACACGCGCATCTCAAAAATTGCCGCCTAAACTCACCCAACATCGCATCTCGTATAAACACGACACATAGCGCAAACATTACTGCACACGCTACCCTTTTCTGTGATATTTGTATTATACATCAGACGCATTTCTTATTCCTTAAAATCTCACGATAAGACACAGCACTAGATTTGTCCATTTCGTCCTTCCTTGCACGGTCTTATTTTCAGTGTGCAAATATAGTAATTCTTTTCTATTTAATCTAATTTATAGCACATTAATAATTTGCCATTTTTACCTTTTTATTCGTTTTTCATAAAACTTGCATGCCGACTCTCATCCCTCCCAAGAAATATATCACTAGAAATAGTGGTTGTGCAATTCACAACAAACGCCTAACTTTGCAAAAAATATGCTACACAACACATTAAGACATATAAGAACAGCGGTTTTGGCTATCACATCTTGTCTAGCAATGACCACCAACACGCCAGCAGCCCAAGCAGAATCACCCACAGACTTAGATACGGTTTTAACGCTTAATGAGGTTTCTGTCACTGCTATCAAGCAAGGTCTAGACTTGCACAGAACAGCTTCAGCATCAACAACAATCAAGGGCAAAGCCATTGAAAAATTAAACATCGTTTCAGTCAAGCACATAAGTGAGATAGCCCCTAACGTATACATGCCCGACTACGGCTCACGCATAACATCGTCAATATATGTGCGTGGAATGGGAACTAGAATCGACCAGCCAGTTATCGGGCTAAACATCGACAACATCCCTATAATGGATAAGAACAATTACGATTTCGACATTGCCGACATCGCAAAAATCGAAATGATAAGAGGTCCGCAAAGCACACTTTTCGGAAAGAACACAATGGGCGGACTTATAAATATTTACACTTTATCTCCTTTCAACTATCAAGGAACAAAATTCATGGCAGAGTTCGCCTCTGGAAATTCTTATAAGGCTTCCGCTTCCATATACAGCAGGCCAAATGACAAATTTGGCTATAGCATCACAGGGCAATATTTCTCTACCGATGGATTCTTTGAGAATGAACATAACGGTGAAAATTGCGACAAGGAGCGACAAGGCGACGGACGATTCAAATTGCAATGGAAACCGTCGCAAAGGCTTTCTATCGACAATGTTTTCTATTTCTCCATATTAGAACAAGGAGGCTACCCTTACAAATCGGTTGAACATGGCAGAATCGCCTATAACGACACTTGTTTTTATCGTAGAAGTTCTTTTAACGACGGTATAACAGTTCGCTGGAATTCAACAAAATTCACATTATCCAGTATCACGAGTCTTCAATATATAGACGACAACATGACACTCGACCAAGACTTCTTGCCACTATCATATTTCACGCTGACTCAAGCACGCAAACAATTCACAATCACCCAAGACGCTGTGCTTCGCAACAAAGGAAACAACAATTATCAGTGGCTTTTCGGAGCTTTCGGGTTTTACAAGCACTTGGATATGAATGCTCCTGTAACCTTCAAAGATTACGGAATATCACAGCTTATTGAAAAGAACCGCAACAACGCTATTCCATCTTACCCTATCAGCTGGGATACTAGAAACTTCCTATTATCTAGCGAATTCACAAATCCCAATTACGGACTAGCCGTCTATCACCAATCAACTTATAAACATGACGATTGGACATTCACCGCTGGTTTACGCCTTGATTATGAGCATACAAGCATGGCTTACCAAAGCCTATGTAACACAGGCTACAGCACCATCAAAGCATCCGACGGATCAACATACTCGCACACCGATGTGAATATCGACGACACTGGCAAACTTAACAAATCTTTCCTACAATTATTGCCTAAATTTTCTATCATATACAACCTGCCCTTAGCAAATCCGTCAAATGTGTTTTTCAGCATCGCCAAAGGATATAAAGCTGGAGGTTTCAACACACAGATGTTCTCCGACGTGCTTCAACAAAGGGTTATGGGAGTAATGGGACTAAGTGCCAGCTACGATGCCGATGAAGTAGTAAGCTACAAGCCTGAGCAGAGTTGGAATTTCGAGTTAGGCACTCACATTGAAAGCGACAACCGAATAGCAACAGCCGACATTTCGCTATTCTATATCGACTGCACCGACCAACAACTCACACGATTCCCCGAAGGAAGTACAACTGGCAGAATCATGACTAACGCAGGTCATGCACGCAGTTTCGGAGCTGAGGTTGCAATCAACTACCGTCCAATGTCAAATATTGAAATTAACGCAAGCTACGGATACACCAATGCAAAGTTTATTGATTATGATAACGGGAAGCAAGACTTTTCAGGCAAATATATCCCCTATTCCCCTAGCAACACCATGCATGCAGGCTTATCGTATACAATCCCAGCCAACTGCAAGCTTATAGACAGAATCATCCTGTCTGCAAATGCCAAAGGTGTAGGTAAAATCTATTGGAATGAGGAGAATACTATATCCCAACCATTCTATACGACTTTAGGGGCATCTATACGTTTTGAAAGCCGTAATTATTCGCTAGATTTGTGGGGACAAAATTTAACTGATACCGATTTCAACACGTTCTATTTCGTGTCGATAGGCAACTCGTTTCTACAACGAGGCAAACCTAGGATTATCGGAGCTACATTAAGAGTGAACATTTAAAACATTTTATAACTATAAAATCAACAAAACATGAAGTATTTATCATCTTTATTAATTTTAGCAATGTCATTGTGCCTATTCTCATGCAACGATGACGAAACAGAGAACAAAGAATCATTCACTATCAAACAGACAAACAAGGTATCTTCCGTTGACACAACAACTATATATTCAGCAGAATACCGCTACGACATAAATTATACTAGTGGTACTATGAACATCACAGCAAGCAATGTGCGTTTCGCACCAAGAATGCCTGCTATCACATTCACAATGAATGATATTCCATTCACTTACACCTCTAACGGAATCAACCTAAGTGCTAACAATATCGTACCAGTAGCTCAAGGCTATGAGAATACCGAAATGGGATATGTAATAACAAACCTTTCTGGACGCATCGTAACCTCTACAGCCACAAGCGGAATAAGCGTAATCATTACATATATCATCAATTATGAAAATGTGGATAACGGAGAAACCGAAACGTACTCAGTAACAGCAGATCCTGCACCTATGGTCTTCGATCAAAACAGCGAAACCGCAATCACAGGAGGCAGATTGCCTTACTCTTCCACATCTTCCATTTACTCTGTAAAACTTGACGAAACGTCCAATACCGCAGTACTATATATTTACAATGCACAATTTGCAGAGAAAATGCCAGCCATGAACATGGTATTTAGAGGCATCACAGTCGTCCCCACATCTTTAGGATATGAACTTTCATGCGACAGCCTAATTCCTGCAATCGTAGGTGAAACATCAGAAACACCTGCTCCCAACTACGAAATCAGCGACGTTTCTGCAACTATTGAAAATGACACTATCAAATTGTCTTTCGTATGCACAATCACCGACGAAAACAATAGTGCATTAGGCAGTTATAACGTAACAGCTAACGCTTCTATGTTTCCAACAATTAAATAATACAATTACGAGGCAACAACAAGCCAGTTTAAGCGTTGGTTTCATTCTCTTTTTAGGGAGAATTGAAGCCAACGCCTTTTTTTTATAGCTTTTAATAAAATTTATCAACCACGTTTAGCCGAAAAACAAAAGTTTGCACTAATTTTACACACACAATAAACATTGAATGGCTGAAAACGTATACAACGAAGAAATAATCATCGCCGAGCTAAAAGATTCTGCTACATGCCAAAAAGCGTTCAACAAAGTAATCAGACATTACAGCGAGCCGCTTTATTGGCAAATACGCCGTATGGTTCTTAATCATGAGAACGCCAACGACATATTACAAGAAACTTTTATCAAGGCTTGGGTCAATATCAATCATTTTCGTGGTGATGCTAAATTGTCAACATGGCTCTACAAAATCGCTATCAATGAGTCTATAACGTTTATCAACAAAGAACGCAACAAGCATACCACCTCCATTGACGATGAAGATTCTTTCCTTATCAACAATCTCGAAGCAGACCAATGGTTTGATGGCGACGAGCTAAAACTTGAATTGCAAAAAGCCATCAACCGGCTTCCTGAGAAACAACGCCTTGTGTTCAACATGCGATACTTCCAAGAGATGAAATATGAAGATATATCTGACATATTAGGCACTTCAGTAGGTGCGTTGAAAGCATCTTATCATCATGCCATAAAAAAAATCGAGCAAAATTTTTCATCCATAGATTAAACCATTCCATATTTATCTAGTCATAATAACGCATGAAAGAAGATAAATCAGACATATTATCTAAATTCGGAAAAGATACAGGTTTCAATGTTCCCGAAAACTATTTTGAAGATTTTGCTTCAAAAATGGAGAAAATATTACCCGAGCATGAAATCATTCCAGAGGTTAAGCCTACTACATGGAGCCGCATACGTCCATATATATATATGACAGCTATGTTTGCCGGCATCTGGTGCATGATGTGGATTTTCAATGACTTGGCAGGCAAAAGCAATAACGGAAATTTCAACACAAACATTGTTGCCGGATTCCAAAACGAGGCAAACGTAGACGAGTTCATGCTTCACGGCGATGTGTCGGAATATGATATTTACACTTATGAAGATAGTGTCGCAGCCGATACTGAAGCAGAAATCTTAACCAATGACAACCAATAGCCACATTAAATTATGAATAAACAACTTTTTTTTATTATACTATTTTCGATTATCAGCATCTTCCAATGCCAAACAGCACAAGCAAACAACAATGGTAAACCGCAACAAACCGACAATAAATGGCTTAACGAGGTTCGCAATTATAAACATTCGTTCCTTATCAAGGAGTTGGATATGACTGACGAGCAAAGCAAGGAATTCATACCAATCTACACAGAGATGGAGAATAAAATCTATCAAGCTAATAGGGAAGCTCGAAAACTAGAACAAGAGATTTCTGCCACCAGCTTACATGTGAGCGATGAAGAATATGAGAGAGTAGCAACAATACTATCACAAGTAAAAACGAAAGAGGCGGAAATTGAGCAAGAATATTTTCAACGTTATTCCAAGATTTTGACAAAAAAACAATTGTTCTTGTTAAAAAGAGCCGAGAACCGTTTTGCAATCGACATGCTTAACCACAACAAACGAAGTAAAGCCAATAAATAAGACACTCAATAACAACTAACTTTCTTTTATACGTCAATCTCGAAGCATTAAGTACATTTAACCTATGTTTCGGGATTTTTCACTAACTTGCATTTGTTAATATCTAAAACTTCATGCTATGAATAGACATATTATTTTGGCATCCTTATTTATATTATTTGCCACATTGTTCAACAATGCAACCGCCGGCTATAATACGGCAAATAAATCAACTTTCAATAGACCAAACTTTGCTTTTCCTCAAACGGTAATAGCTGATGCAGAGTCGCAACTCAAGGAAGCTATAGCAAACAAGAACGGAGAAAAGACCGTAATGGCATTGATTCAAACCTCGCTTGCTAAGAGCATTATTACGACCGACACTCTACCGTCTATTATAGAATCTATAGATAAGGTTATAGCCGTCGAAACAAATCCATGCATAAAATCAATTTTATATTTGCTTGAAGCCAAAATATATAGTGCCTATTTCAATCACTTCCGTTATAAAATATCCAGCCGTAACAATCTAGCAAAAGAACTAAATAACGACTTTTCGGAATGGGATGCAGAGCAGTTCAAAATGAAAATATCCTCATTATTAGAATTGTCACTACATGATAGTGAGGTACTGAAAAGCACACATATCAATCGTTATCCACGAATTATAATCTATCATGCTAATTCTCTAAGCACCTACCCTACAATGTTTGATTTCATCGCCTATGAATGTATCAACATTTACGAAAAGACCGATAGCTCTAGCGGATGGAACCCATTTGCAAGAACAAGCGAAAATAAGAATTTTGCCAACAAGGCTACCAGCATCTACGATGAATTAATATCATTCCACAAAGTTGGGACACGCCCATATATAAAAGCAATTCTAAACAAGCTAAATTTCACCGAAACAGCCACTAAAGAGCGTTTAGACTCATTATACGACCTGTATAAAATATCGCAAAATGTTGCCCCTATCATTCTTGAAATAACAGCAAGATACCCTAATGCTTTAAAAGAGAATTACAGTTTGCTGAAATCTTACATCAAGCACTACCCTGAATCCGATTATACAGCAAGTATTCAAAACAGGCTATACTCAATGGAAAATATGGAGGCTTCGGTGTCGTTCAAACATCAATACACAACAGCCGATTCCATAGGGCTTACATGTTTTCTAAACAATGTAAACGACTTCACAATAAGCATTTATAAAGTCAGCAAGCCTGACAAGGACCGAAGATACACAACCGATGAAGTCAAAAATTTTAAAAACGTTGATACCAAGAATTTCTCGGCGAAAAGCGCTGTTCCTTTCTGCGACACCATCCACGTGACCATGCCTCCTTTGGAATTAGGACAATATGCGGTTCTTATTAGTTTCGATAAAAAGACAGGAGGTTACGCTTCTACCCACACATACTGCAACACGTTTACAGTTAGTGACATAACCCCATTCCGAACACAAGACAACATCAAAAAAAGCCGAAAAATATTTGCAGTCAATGCAATTAGCGGTACGCCATATAAAAACGTAAACGTCACATCCACCGATTATAATTCCCAGAAATTCAAGGGAGCTACAAATGATAAAGGATATGTGATTGCCGACAATTTTAATTATACGAACTTCGAGTTCGCCAAAGGCAAAGACAAAGGTATCACCGCCAATTTCGGAAGAAACTACAACAATCCCAACCAAAATAAATTTATTACTAAAGCTCACGTTTTTACCGACTTGGCTATATACCGTCCAGGCGAAACCATTCACTTGGCAGCAATATGCTACCGCACCACGACCGACAAGAAAGAAGTGATGAGAAATCGTGAAATAAAAATAGTCTTTTGCGATGCTATGCGTGACACTATTACGACAAAAACGCTTAAAACCGACAACTACGGACGTGCCGCATGCGATTTGACCGTTCCAGCCAACCGCATGAACGGAACTTACAGAATAGAAATTGTAGACATTAAGGATAACACGACAATATGTAGAGATATGGTAAATGTGAGCGAATACAAAACGCCTAATTTCTACATTGAATTTATCGACCCTAAAAAGAGTTATGACGAAAACGGTATCATCAACATAAAAGGTGTGGCAAAAACATTCAGCGGTATGCCTGTTGCCGACATTCCTATTAAATACACTTTATCATCGGCTACTTGGTTCTATAACTTCAATGAAATTGCATCCTCTACCACTCAAACTGATAGTATAGGATTTTTTGAGATAACAATGAACGCTTCAATGCTGAAAGAACGAGAAAAATCAGGATTCTACACATATCAAATCATAGTAACAGGAACAGACCAAACAGGTGATACTCAATCAGAAAGCTCTATATTCACTTTAGGTGAGTCCTTAATTATGAAATGGGACTTTAACGGCAATAGCTCCAGCAGTAGTTTCGTTTTGGATGCTTCACAAGAGGTGAAACTGCCAATCAGCGTAATCAGCAATCAAGAAGAAAAGCCGAGGGACTATAAGTGCATATTATCATTGACCGACAAAAACGGAATTACCACAACCAGTTTATCTTTCAATTCCAATAACCCTATTGTTGATTTATCCCATGTAAACTCCGGAGAATACAAGTTGAGCGCATGGATTGAAAACGACACAACAATAAGGATTAATGACAAAGACATTATAATATACCGACCAACAGATAAAGAATCACCCATAACTAGTGCTTTATGGATTCCTGAAATCAATTTATCGTGTGTACCAGGTGCTGAAGGCAATATATTTATGGCAAACTCATTCGACATTAGTCATGTATATTACGTAATTAGTCAAGACAACGGTATAATTAAAGAAGACTGGATGACACTGAATAAAGGTGTTACTCATTTCAAATATCACATGCCTAACGATGCAAAATCTGGTATTATTATACAATTCTATTGTGTCAAAAATTTAAGGCCATACGAATATTCTATAGAGGTTAAACCCAAAATAGAGGAAACTAATATTACGTTTACAATTGAATCGTTCCGTGACAAGATTACAGCGGGAAGCAGCGAGAAATGGACATTACATCTAGAGGAAAATGGCAAACCGTTAAACAACGGAGCTATTATAAGTGCAATGACCGATAAGGCTATAAACACGCTTGTAGATAACACATGGAAATTCTCTCCTAAGTTTTCATTCGTCTACAATAGTCCAGCCCTCAACACATACAATCAATATACATGGGGATTTATGCGTAACACCGACTCATGGACACATAACGAAGTGCCAAGCAACAATATATATCCCCCTTTACTGCGACTATACAACATGGATTTTTTCTCATCCAATTTAAGATATATGAGCAGGGGCAACTATATGATTACAAGATCTATAACTAATACTACGTCAATGGTATCAGATCTTGGTATGCCAATGGCATCTTTTGCTGACAGCGAAACTGCAGAGCATGAAGTTGTTACAGATGAACCTGCTTATGGCAAGATGGCAAAGAAAGAGTCCGCGACAATCGAAAAGGAGCTATCAAATATAGACATACGCACTTCGGCTGTAAAAACTGCTTTCTGGAAACCGATGTTATCAACCGATAAAAACGGTAATACGGTTATTGAGTTCAATACACCAAACGTAAACACCACATGGATGTTGCAAGCCATAGGTTATGACGATAATCTGAACGCAGCTTCTATACTCAAAGATGTTGTAAGCTCAAAGCCTATAATGGTTAAGACTAATGCTCCAAGATTCTTGAGGCAAGGCGATAAAACGACACTCCTGACATCGGTTCAAAATGCAACCAATGACACACAAAGTTGTGTGACAGTAATTGAAATTCTTAATCCTATCAACAACGAAATTTATAATTCTCGCCAGATTGCCAACTCTTTAGAAGCAAACCAATCAGAAGCTGTTTCAATTGACTATCTCGTACCTGACACGGTATCGCTAGTAGCTTTAAGAATAAAGACCACCAATGGCAAGTACAGCGACGGAGAACAAGTGCTTATTCCTATATTACAATCAATCAGCCCAGTCATAGAAAGCAAGCCTTTCTACATTGACCATGCAGATACCGATTACAAAATCAGTTTGCCAAAATTCCCTGCCGATGCCCGCATCACATTTGAATATTGCAACAATCCCGTTTGGTATGTAGCAACGGCTCTTCCTTCAATCAAAAGCGAAGGTAACACAACGGCAACACAAATAGCTCACTCTATTTTTGCCAACCTAACAGCACAGCAGATAATAAAAGAGAATTCCCAAATTAAAAATGCGATTAACTATTGGAACGAGCATCAAGAAGACTCTGCCCTCGTTTCTATGCTAGCAAAAAATCAAGACTTGAAAATTGGGACATTACTTGCTTCTCCGTGGCTTAATGAAAGCGAGCAACAGACATTAAGAATGAATCAGCTTGTAGATTTATTTAACGAGGAGAACACGAAAGCCTCAACAGACAAACTCATCAAAGCTCTTGAAGAATTGCAATTATCCGATGGAGGATTTACCTGGTTCCGCTATAAAGGAGCTGTATCGTCGCCGTATACGACACTTAACGTATTGCAGCTTATAGGTTATGCCAAATCATTAGGAGGAATGAATGACAACCTTACTTCTATTGTGAAAAAAGCTATAAAATATATAGATAAATCCATAATCAAACGCTATAACAACCAAGAAGACAAATTGTCGTTTACCAGCTATGGTAATTATGCATACACACGCTCATTGTTCCTTGACGTTCCGATGAGTGCAACAGTAGAAAACCTTTATGGAGAAATCATCCAGTCGCTTTCTACAGAATGGCAAACTATGGACATACTGAATAAAGCCTACACAAGCATCACGCTAGCTAATTTCGGTCAAACGGAGAAAGCTTCGACCATTTTAAATTCCATCTTACAATTTGCCATTAAAAAGGATGACACTGGAATGTATTGGGATAATTTCAGTAGCGGTTGGAATATATATTGCGACAAGATTACTCTTACTTCGCTAATTCTTCAAGCGATGCAAAAGGCGATGCCACAATCTAGCGATATCAATCAAATACGTAAATGGCTTTTACTTGAAAAGCAGACTAACGATTGGGGTAATTCAAGCCTTGCAGCTAATGCTGTTCACGCCTTACTGACAACAGGCACAAAGTGGCTGAACACAAGCGGTCAACCGTCATTTCAATTAAACGGTGTTCCATTCCATCTTAATTCAACCGATAGCATTTTAGGCTATGGAAAGATGTCTCTAAGCATCAACAACAGTTCGACAAATAACAATATTACCATAACTCGCAACGGCAACAATCCGTCATGGGGAGCTGTGTATTGTCAATACAATGCACCAATGACATCAATTAAAGCCGCATCGGTATCTCAAATATCAATTAATAAAGACATTTTAAGTTACGAGGCTAGCCGAAAGAATTTAAAAGTGGGCGACAAAGTGCAAGTAAGATTGGTAATAAAAAATTCACGCGACCTAGAATACGTGACCGTGACCGACGAACGCGCATCATGTTTAGAACCTAGCGACAAGAACTCAGGTTTCCGATATGCCGACGGAACTGGCTACTACATGGAAATCAAAGATTCAAAAACTAATTTATTCTTCTATTCATTACCTAAGGGTACGCATGTAATTACTTATGAGGCCTACATCACAAATTCAGGAAAGTATAATAGCGGAATAGCCACAGCACAATGTCAATATGCGGCACAAATCACAGCACATTCAGCTGGTGGCAAGATAAAAGTTGCCGAGTAAGGACAAAGAATAAAAAAGTAATGCGAAGTTTCAACAATTTTCTGTAACTTCGCATTATATTAATATATGCACATTATGAAACCTAGAATTTTTCTATCATTCCCTCATTTAGGCGGCAATGAAATGAAATGGATTAATAAAGCGTTTGAGGACAAATGGGTTGTACCTCTAGGTCCTAATGTAGACGAATTTGAGCAATTACTAGGCAATTATTTAGGAAATCAAAATATTGTAGCACTAAGTGCAGGAACAGCGGCATTACATTTAGGCTTGGTGATGTTGGGCGTAGAAGCTGGCGATGAAGTTATATGCCAATCGTTCACATTCGCAGCTAGCGCCAACCCCGTAAAATATCAAGGAGCTACACCGGTATTCGTAGATAGCGAGCCTGACACATGGAACATGTGTCCACAAGCCTTAGAAGATGCTATTATAAATCGTAAAAGGGTAACAGGACGTTACCCCAAGGCTATAATACCTGTCCATTTATATGGTATGCCCGCTAAGATGAATGAGATTAACGCAATAGCCGATAAGTATGGAATCCCAGTCCTTGAAGATGCGGCTGAAGCTCTAGGCTCGGAGTATTTCGGCAAGAAATGCGGAACCCTAGGTAAATTCGGGGCTTTAAGTTTTAACGGTAATAAGGTTATCACCACTTCTGGTGGAGGGGCACTTATATGTCCCGATAAAGAATCCGATAAACGAGTGAAATTCTATGCGACGCAAGCTAGAGAAGCAATGCCCTATTACTATCACAATGTTATAGGATATAATTATAGGTTGAGTAATATATGTGCGGGTATAGGTTGCGGACAGATGCAAGTGCTTGAATCTCACGTCGCACGTCGTCGTGAAATACATCATCTATACACTGAGCGTTTAAAAGATGTTAACGGTATTTCGGTCAAACAAAACCCGACAAATGATTTTAATTCTAATTTCTGGCTAACCACAATAACATTTGACGAAAAATTAGGAGTTTCTCCTGAAGACGCACGTAAAGCATTAGAGGCTGAAAATATCGAAACACGCTGGTTATGGCGACCTATGCACATGCAACCAGTATTTGATAAAACGCCTTATTACGGAAGCGAATGTGCTGAAAATCTTTTCAATAAAGGTTTATGTCTTCCGAGCGGTTCTAATCTTACTAATGATGACATTGAGCGTGTAGTAGTCGCTTTAAACGATTTTATAAACTCATTAAACAGATAAAAGGTTATGAATAGTGAATTTGTTGATAAGAAGGTATTGGTAGCTCTTGACTTGGATGATACGCTTTATAAAGAAGTGGATTTTGTTGATTCCGCTTATAAATTCATAGGCAATACGCTTAAAGACAAATTCGGCATAGACAATGCATATTCCATACTAGCTGAGGCTCATAAAAAAGGCGAGAACGCTTTCGACACCTTGCTAGCCGACATAAATGAACCTGCTATTGACATTAATTACTTGCTTCAACTATACCGTAACCATCTGCCTGATATCACTTTGGACAGCACTACATTAAGCACCCTTACAAGCCTTAAAGAGCAAGGATTTCATTTAGCGCTGATAACTGACGGAAGAGCCATAACCCAACGCAACAAGATTAAGGTTCTTGGTCTTGACAAACTCATCGCCCCTCTTGATATAATAATATCGGAAGAAATGGGTACTGAAAAAACCGACCAACAGAATTTTAAATATTTCACCGATAAATATCCCGACTATAAACGATTCTACTACATTGGCGACAATACAGCCAAAGATTTTTTCTGGCCTAACCGAATGAAATGGACGACAATATGTATCGCCGACAATGGTCAGAACATTCACAAGCAGAATTTTGAGGGCGACAATATGCACCTGCCATGTTATATAGTGGATAATTTTTACGAGATTCTCGAATTTATTGAATAATCAACAGAACCATAATATATGAACGAAACTAACAAGAAAGTAGCTTTAATTACTGGTATTACTGGACAAGACGGCTCATTCCTAGCTGAGTTCCTGCTTGAAAAAGGTTATGAGGTACACGGCATTATACGCCGCAGCAGTTCTTTCAATACAGGACGCATTGAGCATCTGTATTTTGACGAATGGGTGCGTGACATGAAACGCAGCAGAACAATCAATCTGCACTATGGCGACATGACCGACTCCAGCTCTTTAATAAGAATCATACAAGAGGTTAAACCAACCGAAATATACAACTTAGCGGCTCAAAGCCACGTAAAAGTGTCTTTCGATGTTCCTGAATACACTGCCGACACCGATGCCATAGGAACGCTACGCCTACTAGAGGCTGTGCGTATACTCAACCGAGAAAAAGTAACACGCATCTACCAAGCCAGCACATCGGAGCTATATGGAAAAGTTCAAGAGATTCCGCAATCTGAAACCACACCGTTCTATCCTCGTAGCCCATACGGATGTGCCAAACTTTACGGATTCTGGATTACAAAGAATTATCGTGAAAGCTATGGTATGTATGCCGTTAACGGTATCCTTTTTAACCATGAGAGTGAGCGACGAGGCGAAACTTTCGTAACCCGCAAAATCACACTTGCAGCGGCACGCATAGTGAAAGGACTGCAAGACAAGCTATACCTTGGCAACCTAGATGCTCTACGCGACTGGGGTTATGCTAAAGATTATGTAGAATGTATGTGGCTTATTCTTCAACAAGACGAGCCGGAAGACTACGTAATAGCAACTGGCGAATACCACAGCGTAAGAGAGTTCACTACTTTAGCTTTCAGTCGTGCGGGTATCGAGCTTGAATGGCAAGGAAAAGGCGTTGACGAGAAAGGCATAGACAAAGCTACTGGTAAAATATTGGTTGAAGTAGATCCTAAATATTTCCGCCCTTGCGAAGTAGAGCAACTATTAGGAAATCCAACCAAGGCTAAAGAAAAACTTGGCTGGAATCCACGTAAGACCTCCTTTGAGCAATTAGTAAATATTATGGTTGATAGCGACATGAAGAATGTCAAATAAACAGGCATTTTCACTATGGAAAAAACTTCTAAAATATACGTTGCGGGACATCGGGGACTTGTTGGGTCAGCCATTTGGAATAACTTGCGAAGCAAGGGCTACACCAACCTCGTAGGACGAACCCACCAAGAGCTTGATCTGCTTGACGGCGCTGCCGTAAAACGTTTTTTTGATGAACAACAGCCAGAATATGTAGTACTTGCAGCCGCACATGTAGGCGGAATTATGGCTAATAGCATCTACCGTGCTGACTTCATATACCAAAATCTGCAAATTCAGCAGAATGTTATCGGCGAAAGCTTTCGCCACAATGTGAAAAAACTCCTGTTCTTAGGTAGTACATGTATATATCCCAAAGAAGCTCCACAGCCAATAAAGGAAGAATATCTGCTCACCTCCGAACTTGAATACACTAATGAGCCATACGCTATAGCAAAAATAGCTGGACTAAAAATGTGCGAGAGTTTCAATCTTCAATATGGCACTAATTACATAGCTGTGATGCCAACCAACTTATACGGACCTCGTGACAATTTCAACTTAGAAACCAGCCATGTGATGCCTGCCATGATTCGCAAGATTTATTTGGCTAAATTACTGAATGAGAACGACTGGCAATCTATTTGCAAAGACTTGGATGCAAGACCCATTGAGAATGTTTCGGGAAGTTCATCACAAGATGCTATCATCGCTATCCTGGCAAAATATGGCATTCATGACGACCATTTATTGTTATGGGGGTCGGGTAAGCCTGTTAGAGAGTTTTTATGGAGCGAAGACATGGCTGACGCTTCAGTCTTTATCATGGAGCGTGTAAACTTCAATGACACATACGAAGGCGACAATATTGTGTCTGGGACTCAAGAAGCGGCTAAACGAGAAATCAGAAACTGCCATATCAACATAGGTAGCGGAAAAGAAATAACCATCGCTGAACTTGCCAACTTGTGCAAAGAAACGGTGGGCTATCATGGCGAAATAAGATGGGATGCAAACAAGCCTGACGGAACTATGCGTAAGCTCACTGACGTAACAAAACTACACAACCTCGGCTGGCAACACAAAATGGAAATTAACGATGGGGTGAAAGCCTTATTTAATTGGTACATCGAGAACTTATAATTAACTAACAACAAAAATATATTATGACAATCAAAAAAATCCTGACATTTGTAATGAGTATCTGCACATTGTCGGCAGTTGCGCAAGACACTGCTTTAGAAGCTCAAGAACAAGCACACAAGTACACCGATTACTACTATCAGCGTAAATCGCTTTTCGCAGAACTACCTGTAAACAGCAACGACATTGTTTTCTTCGGTAACAGTCTTACCAACGGCGGACGTTGGCACGAAATGTTCAACAATCCTAACATCAAAAACCGTGGTATCGTAGGCGACATAGTTCAAGGACTATACGACCGTGCCGACCTGATTTTGAACGGACAGCCAAAGAAAATTTTCCTCCTTATCGGAACTAACGATATTTCACATCACGTAGGAGCCGATAGTATTGCAAAAGCACTTGACAAACTTATTACCCTTATTAAAAAAGAATGTCCTAACACTCAGCTATATTTGCAAAGTTTGTTGCCATACAACAATGATTTCAAGCGATACAAGAACCTTTTTGGCGAAGAAAACACCGTATTATATGGCAACGTGCTTTATGAGCAAGTAGCACGCAAGCACAATGTGCCTTGGATAAACCTATTCCCTTGGTTTGCCGACCGTGAATGTAAATTACGCAAGGAACTAACTAATGATGGTGCTCACCTAAAAGAAGCTGGTTACAAGATTTGGCGTGATGAAATAGCTAAATACGTTGCACCAGAAATGAAATTCAATTCTAGTGATATTTATCCACTTGGTTCTAACGACATCATCATACTTGGTGGCACACTTGTGGGATATGCCGAATGGCATGAACTATTGGAAATGCCCAATGTGAAAACACGCAGTACTGGCGATGTTTGCGACTATTTGCATGCCACAGCAAAAAAACTAGCAGCAAACAATCCTAAAAAGATGGTGTTGCTTTCTGGGTACAATTACGACAAGACTGCTAAAGGCGTAAATGTGACAGCTAATTTCAGCTGCGATACTATAGTAATGTCAATGGAAAAGGCTATCAAAGCTATTCAAGAAACATCACCGCAAACTGAAATCATACTGCAAAGCGTTATACCAGTAAATTCTTCATACGAAAAGTACGCAGGCTTTAAAGATGCTGGCAAAAAACTTGCAAAAACTAACAAGGCTCTTAAAAAACTTGCAAAAAAGTATAAAGTAACATGGGTAGACTTGACAACATCATTATCTGACGAAAACGGCGAGCTTAAAGCTGAATATACCAACGATGGTTTCCACCTTATGGGTAAAGGCTACATCGCTTGGAGAAATGCTTTAAAGCCATACCTTTCAGAATAATCATATAAAAACATATTATAATACTACGAAATATTAAAGTGTGCCAGCATATAACTGGCACACTTTTTATATAACATCATTTAAATCCAAGCCCCTCTAAAAGTTGTATAACAAACTTTTAGGGGGGCAATAAATTTATGACAATTTATACATTCTAAAAATCAGATATTTTCTAAACCTTTAATTATAGAAACACCTAAACCTGGTTTGTCGGCTGGAATAACCTTACCATCTTCAAATCTCAAACCTTCAAAACGGTCATTTGCAATCAGCACATTTCCATCAAGGTCTGTCCAATCTACCATTGGTGATAATTGTGCGGCTGCCGCAATACCACATGATGTTTCAGTCATACAACCTAACATCACATACATACCTAGCGATTTAGCCAATATTGCCATCTTATATGCTTCGTGCAAACCGGTACTTTTCATCAGTTTGATGTTGATACCATCGTATACATCCTTAAATCTAATCACGTCAGGAAGCCGTTGGAAGGCTTCATCGGCAATTATAGGAAGCGGGCTACGTTCTCTTAGCCATGCTGTTTCGTCAAGCATTTCCTTTGGAAGAGGTTGCTCTACGAAGATACAATTCCTCTCCTTTAACCAATGACACATTTCTAGTGCTTCTTCTTTCGTATTCCAACCTTGGTTAGCATCTACGCAAAGAAGACGGTCGGTAGATTTTCTTATAGTTTCAACTAATTCCTTATCACCAGGCACACCCATTTTCACTTTAAGAACCTTATATTGCTCAGATTCCTTGATTTTTTGTTGAACTACTTCCGGTGTGTCATTACTTATAGTGAATGATGTAGGATGTATTTTCTCTGGTGATAATCCCCAAATCTTATACCAAGGCTGTCCCATAATCTTACCAAGCAAGTCATGCAAAGCAATATCAATAGATGCTTTTGCCGCACGATTGTTAGGTGCTACAGAATCAATATACGCTAGAATATCGTCGATACGGAAAGGATCGGTAAATTGAGCCAAATCAAGCGAACTTAGGAATTTTTTTACGCTTTCTACGCTTTCGCCTAGATATGGAGGCATAGAAGCCTCGCCATAACCCACAATTCCGTCATATTCAAGTTCCACTTGCACGTCGGGAGTTGTTGTACGGCTAGATTTAGCCAAATTAAACGCATGTTTCAGCTTCAATTCGTACGGTTTGAAACGTAAAACCAAATGACCTGTTTTTGTTGTTTTCTTGGTGCTGCAGCCGAAAGCCGAAAGCGACATAAGTGATGATGTTGCTAGGATGCCAGCGCTAGAGCCTAGTATGAATTTTCTTCTGTCCATATAGTTAGTTTTAAGTTAGTTTTATTTTTTAGAAATACCAGATATGATCCTTAACTGTAGTTATTCCTTTTGAGCCAATTTTACCATTTATACGACTGATAGAAAGGAATGGGGTTGTTAGATAGTTGTCGGCATCAGGATCTACACTGTTAAGTTTTACACGACCAGAGCAGTGTATATATTCTCCGTCTTTTAGATAAATAGCGACATGTGTCACCTTTCCGCTTTTGCTACCGAAGAATAATAAGTCGCCAAGCTGAGCATCTTTCCAATTTTCAGCAGGAATTATCTCGCCCGTAAGTGCTTGTTGTGAGGCATCACGTTGTAAAATAATTCCATTGGCAAAATAAGAAACTTTCACAAGACCAGAGCAGTCGGTTATCTTAGTTGATGTTCCGCCCCATAGGTAACCTGAGCCCATCATGCGGTGAGCAACCTTAGATATAAGTTGAGGATTGAATGACTGGTTAGCCCATGAGCTTAATTCTTTAACATCGCTTTTTTTCACATAACCAGTTCGTCCGTCAGGGGTAGAAAGTTGCACCATATCTCCTGACTCTCCTTTGTATTCTAATATGTTACCCATAACAAGGTCACTTACTGTCATATCGCTATTAGGAGACTCAACCAATTGAGATTGATAAACGTCCACAATGTATCGTTTAGCCTTTCTCCATGAATCGAACTCTTGTTGCGTGATTTTATGCAATGAGTTTCCTGGTATATAAGAAATATACTTATCTGGAGTTTGCACTCTAACCCAGTCGCCAGAATATTCTAGAATCTTAACTGGAGTACCCATTATGGCTTGTGTTGCCATTTCAGCCGCATGCTTACCAGCAGTGCGAAGCGAAGCTACTGACAGTTTAACTAATGCCCAAGGTTTTTCTTGTGTGTACTCCAATACTTGAATACTATCTATAAATGAAATTTTATTGCCCTCTATCTGTTGCAACGCATATTGTTTCAACATATTATTGTCGACTTTGCCTTTTAAAAGCCATTTGTCGCCTACGAGTTGAGCCTCTATTTCAAATATTGCAGTACGCTTATCGGGAGCTAGTTCTTTTTGTATACCGCTGATTAGTTCAGTTACATTCTTTTGTGCTACACTAGTGAACGAACCGACTGTAAATGCTACAGATAATGTGATTAATTTTAAAGTACGTGTCATAATAGTTATCTTGTTCTAATATTTTTAATCTTTTATTGGGGTTATTTTATCGATTTTCAAATCAGAGCTAAACTTAGATATATTACCTTTAGCCCATTCAACCTCCCCTGCCTGGAAATCAACGGTTTCGCAACGTATGTATTTCTTGTTTGGCGACAATTTGCCGTTTGTTCCTTCGTTGGTCGCAAAACGATATCCATCAATACATGTCTTGTAAAAGTCTTGATAAGGCTCATCATGGGTTGTCCTTCCTCTTGACATGTCACAAGGAACCCAACCTGTACCTTCAAAGTAAACTTCCAGCCAATCGTGCCAGCCAGACCAGTTTGCAGTAAATTCCCAACCGCTTTCCCAGCGTGCAGGAATACCCAAGCTACGTAACATTGATATATAAAGCAACGAAACTTGTCCGCAATCTCCGTGACCTATGTTTAGAACATATTCAGGTATACATGGAATAGTTCCGTAGTCGATTGCTCCAGCCCATAAGTAATTAGCTGATATCCAATCATAAATCAGAGATGCCTGCTCCACAGGATTAGTTTCATCACCTATAATATCTTTTGCCAATTTTAGCATTTTGTCGTTCACGATGATATGAGGAGCTAGGTGGCTTGTGTATTTCTTATATTCTTCGCTTTCTGTTTTATATGGTTTCAAGTTTCTAAGAATATCCCCTTTAGGGAAAACTTGAGCTCCAACTTCATAGCTGAATTTCATTTCAAAGCGTGTCGGTTGATCCTTCACAGCCTTTTGCTCCATGTATACAGTATGGTGAATACTATTCACTGAGTGGGTTGGCATAGAAGTTGTCGATATGATTTTAAAATTACGCTGTCTTCCGTTGTCGTATGGGAAAGGAAGCCAAGCTTTGATAGTTTCCCCATCAGGAACGGTGTTTGCTGGAATATTGATGAAGAACGTAGCCTCAACCAGTTTCCAGTCGCATGTATTGTTGGCATCTTTTTTTAAGCCCAAGATGTAATCCACCTTTTTATGCACTTCAGCATAATCAGAGCGTTTTTCTTTAGCTATCTGCTCTGCATATAGCTCTTTATTTAATAGCCCGAAATTTCTGATAGTTTTTCTGAACCATCGTTCCTCACCGTCCAAGATTCTCGTTTCAAGATATTTTTTTTCTTTCCAATCACTAATCATCTCATCGGTGGCATTAGGAACTTTTTCCAACAAAGCCTTTTTACCCTCTTCTGCAGATAACCTGAAATCGTTGCGTATGCGTTGCATCACAGCTTGTAGAGAGTCGACTAACATCTCATGCTGTTTCTTTTCTTTTTTGTTGAGATTGTTTATTATGCTCTCCACTTTGGCAAACTCGCCATTATTTAAGAGCGTTACGGCTTCATTTTTCCATGTTTGCGCTGATAAACTAGAACCTAATAATGCACTAGTTGCCAGCATAATCAATGGTTTATAGGCTTTCATAATTATTGTGTTAATGGATATAATAGTACTTCACAAAAATACGAAAAACTTGTGTAATAATGGCAGACTTTACAGAAAATTATAGACTTGGTTATTACTTTTTTAGAGATAAAAGCACTATTACTTATATGGGCAACACATATTTTTGATTAATTTTGTAAGCCTTATTTAAAAATCGGAATGATAGATAAAGCTACAGTTGCCAAGATTCTTGATACTGCCGATATAGTTGAAGTTGTATCAGATTTCGTTAGTTTACGCCGCCGTGGTGTAAACTATGTAGGTTTATGCCCTTTCCATAACGAGAAAACGCCTTCATTCAGCGTATCTAAGGCTAAAGGTATATGCCATTGCTTCAGCTGTGGCAAAGGCGGCAGCCCTGTCAGTTTCATAATGGAGCATGAGCAGCTATCTTACTCTGAGGCTCTTAAATATCTTGCAAAAAAATATCATATAGAGGTAGTAGAGAAAGAACTGACCGATGAAGAACGCGCCGCACAAACCGAACGTGAAGGTATGCTCATCGTAAATGATTTTGCTTGCCAACATTTTGAGAATAACCTTTATAACACAACCGACGGCAAAGAAATTGGTCTTTCTTATTTCTATGAGCGGGGATTTAGCGATAACATCATTAAAAAATTCCACCTTGGATATTCAATTGACAATAATAACCTCCTATACAAAGAAGCCACAGCCAAAGGATATAATCGCAAATATCTTTTCGACACTGGTTTATGTATTGATGACAAACGAGGTGGAGGATACGACCGATTCAAGGGACGTGTTATGTTTCCAGTTCTTAATGTTGCCGGTAAAATCATAGCATTCAGCGGAAGAACGTTAAAGAACGACCAAGCTAAATATGTCAATTCTCCCGAATCGGAAATTTATAAAAAGAGCAATGAGCTTTATGGGTTGTATCAAGCAAAACAAGCAATCGTCAGAAAAGACAAATGTTTCCTTGTTGAAGGCAACGCTGATGTAGTATCAATGCATCAAGCCGGATTTGACAACACTATCGCATCGTTGGGTACCGCTTTAACGACCAATCAAGTAAGGCTTATTCATCGTTTTACCGAGAACGTAACAGTATTATACGACGGAGATGCAGCTGGTATCAAAGCAGCTCTAAGAGCTATCAACTTGTTGCTTCCCGAGGGCTTGAACATACGCATTTTGTTGCTTCCCGACGGTGACGACCCTGACAGCTACTCACGCAAGCATAGCTCAAGCGAGTTTCAGGAATACATAGACAACAATGAGATGGATTTCATCCGTTTCATGAAGCGTATGATGCTTGATGAAACAAAGAACGACCCCATAAAACGAGCCGCAGTAATAGGCGATGTTGTAAAATCTATAGCACTTATTCCTTTCGACATTCCCCGCTCGGTATACACTAAGGAATGCAGCGAACTTTTCAACATCGATGAGAAAGTGCTAACCCATGAGATCAACAAAAGTCGTGCATTAAATAAGAAAAAAGAATTTGAGAAAAAACAGCAGAAGCAAACAGACGATATCGCCACACAACCCGCCATTTCGCCCGAAACTTCACAAATAGACATTTCTCAAGAGCTAATAAATCATGTGGTTCAAGACAGCAGAGCCACCCAAACAATAGAGAAAAGCGAAACTAACAATAATGCTATTTTATTACCTTATGAGCGAGATATTTTGCGATACGTGGTAAAATACGGAATGATTGATTTCTGCGAAATGGCCAATCCTGACAGTAACGAGTCTATACATCTCACCCTCTTGCAATATATTGATAACGAACTATCTATTGACAACATACAATTTTCAAATACAACTTTTGGCAATATATTCTCATTATGCCTATCTCTACAAAACGAATACTCTGCCGATTTGGCAGAATATTGCAAGAAATTGGAAGAAGAAGCCGCCATATCTAGGAACGAGGGATACAACAATATACAAGGCACAATAACCAATCTTAACGACATTGAACGTAAAGAGCGCGAATTAAATGCTCAAATTGAACAACACAAGAACGATGCCATCACAGAGTTCCAAAAATATTATTTGGAAAAGAAGCTCGGTTCTCACCACGATGATGAGGTCAGACGAATAACGCTTGAATTGGTGAGCGAGAAGCACAACCTTAGCAAGATTCACACTCGTTATGGAGCCGTAAAAACAGATTATGACCGCCTTGACACACTTGTACCACAAGCCTTATACAACTGGAAAGACGCTCTAATCCTATGCCAGATTAAGGATATTCAACGAATGTTACAAGAACGACCCGACACTGAAGATTTAAGACGTATTCAAGAGCTATACGACCTACGCAAAGAATTGGCAAAATATCTAGGCGATAGGGTTGTCAACCCAAAGAATTAGCACAACCTATATCACCCATAAAGAGTTCTTCTTGCTTCCTTATAATGCCGCTTTCTTATATAGATAGACAGCAATTACAGCGTACACTATGTTTGGAATCCACATTGCTACCATAGGCGAAGTATAACCAGATACCGCAAATGTAGATGTGATTGTGGTAAACATTATATATGTGAAACTCAACACCAAACCGATACCGATATTCACACCCATTCCACCTTTTACTTTCTTAGACGACAAGGACATACCTATAATTGTCAAGATAAATGCGGCCGCAGTCATTGCATAACGTTTATGCAACTCTATTTCAAAATTCTTAATATTAGCGACACCCCTATCTTTCTGCCTTTTTATATAGGTTTTCAATTGCGGCAATGTCATCACTTCCTGGTCGTTCTTAGCTATCAAGAAATCCTTAGGTTCCATATTGATTACGGTGTCTTTTGTTTCACCGTATGTTATGGTTTCACGCAAATCGTTGAAATTCCTTATCGAATAATTTTTCAGAATCCATCGGTTTAGAGTATCATATTTTATAGTTTGCGCTGTCAATCTGGATTTCAATTTCTTTTTCTCAAACTGCTCCAACGAGAAACGATAGCCGTTCTTCGTCTTATTGTCATATCTAGACATATACGCTATAACCCCCGGCTCAACTTGCATCTGAATGTTTGACCCATAGTCTACGCTCTTGTTTTTCACCCACTTATTAGTGTATTCTATTCGTTTGCTGTTAGCTGGCGGTATAATATATGCAGCAAGATAAAACGAGAACGCCGCAATTATTGCGGCCGATACCATATAGGGTAGTAACAACCGCTTAAAGCTGATTCCACTCGACAACATCGCTATTATCTCTGAATTGTCGGCGAGCTTGGAGGTAAAGAAAATAACAGCTATAAATGTGAATAAAGGGCTAAACTGATTGGCAAAATAGGGCAAGAAATTCATAAAATAGTCAAATACCGTTTCTTTCAATGGAGCAGTCAACACGGCATCCAACTTCTCATTAATGTCAAACATTATCACTATTGCTAGAAGCAAAAGGATTGAGAAAACATATGTACCTAAAAACTTCTTGATTATGTACAAGTCAAAAAGTTTTATCTTAAACCATCTGTTTCTAGTTGGCGTAGATTCTTTTTCTTTACGGCTGAAAAGACTCTTTATAGATTCTATGTATTTTGCAAAAAACATCTATCTCAAATTTTACAGCCTACGTGTTACGTTCACCACCATTTCCTCTTTCCACGCCTTAAAATTGCCAGCAATGATATGCTTGCGAGCCTCACCCACCAACCATAGATAAAATGCTAAGTTATGGATACTTGCAATCTGCATAGCTAGCAACTCCTGACTTACGAACAAATGACGTAAATATGCTTTAGAATAGACTCTATCTACAAAAGAAGCTCCATCCTCCTGTATAGGAGAGAAGTCATCTGCCCATTTCTTATTCTTCATGTTCATTATGCCATGTTGCGTAAAAAGCATGCCATTTCGTCCGTTTCTAGTCGGCATCACACAATCCATCATGTCAACACCTCGGTCGATAGCTTCCAATATATTGGCTGGCGTTCCCACACCCATAAGATAACGAGGCTTATCGGCTGGCAATATTTCATTCACCACCTCTATCATCTCATACATTTTCTCTGCAGGTTCTCCCACAGCCAGTCCGCCAATAGCATTTCCTTCAGCCCCCAAATCGGCAACAAACTTCGCCGACTCTCGGCGCAAATCAGGATAAACGCACCCTTGCACTATAGGGAAAAAAGCCTGACTATGACCATATTTTGGCTCTGTATTATTAAAATGCATCCACCCGCGAGCTAGCCAACGTGTAGTCAGTGCCAGTGACTTTTTGGCATAGTCATAGTCAGATGTCCCCGGAGGGCATTCATCCAATGCCATCATTATATCGCTACCTATAGAGCGTTGAATATCAACGACTTTTTCAGGAGTAAACAAATGTTTTGAACCATCAATATGGCTTCGAAAATAAGCTCCCTCTTCCTTTAATTTACGGTTCTCTGACAAAGAGAACACTTGAAATCCGCCACTATCGGTCAAAATTGGCTTATTCCAACTGTTAAATTTGTGTAAACCTCCAGCTTTTTCTATAATGTCCATACCAGGGCGAAGATACAAGTGATAGGTATTACCCAATATAATTTGAGCCTTTATATCTTCTTCCAACTCATGCATGTGTACGCCTTTTACCGAGCCTACAGTTCCAACCGGCATAAATATAGGCGTTTCAATACATCCGTGATCGGTCGTTATAAGGCCTGCCCTAGCATTGCTATTTCTATCTTGTGCTTGTAATTCGTATTTCATAAATCCATTGTATCATGCAAAGATAGTGATAAAAGAGATAATCTCCTTTAAAATGGCACAGAAATTGCAATATCTATTTACGATAAAACAAAGCCCAACTTTATTGCTTGCAGTTTTGTTTTAGATAAGTAAGGCTATAATATACACTGAATGAACTAATAAAACCAAATGATATGAATTTCAACAATTTCACAATCAAATCACAACAGGCAGTGCAAAAAGCAGTAACAATCGCCCGTGGTTACGGAAATCAGGCTATTGAGCCTGCACACTTGCTAAAAGCCATGATTGAAGAAGGTGAATCTGTTATAAAGTTCATCTTTCAGAAACTTGGCTTAAACGAGGCTTTAATTATTCAATCTCTTGACAGAGAGATTTCTAAGTTCCCTAGAGTCAGCGGAAGCCAAGATCCATACTTGAGCAGTTCCGCCAACGATGCACTTACCAAAGCGGTGGATTATGCACAAAAACAAGGAGATGAGTATGTTACCATCGAAACTATGCTGATGGGACTATTGCTTGCTGGCAATAGCGTTTCTACCATTCTTAAAGATGCTGGTATGACAGCAAAAGAACTTGAAGCTGCTATCGCAGAGTTAAGAAAAGGCAAATCTGCATCAAACCAAAGCGCGGAAGAACAATATAACGCCCTTAGCAAATATGCTATCAACCTAAACGAACGTGCCAGGACAGGAAAACTTGATCCCGTTATCGGTCGTGATGATGAAATACGTCGTGTGCTTCAAATCCTAAGCCGTCGTACTAAGAACAATCCAATGCTTATAGGTGAGCCTGGTACTGGTAAGACTGCTATTGCCGAAGGTTTGGCACAACGTATCGTCAGAGGAGATGTCCCCGAAAACTTAAAGACCAAGCAAGTGTTCTCTCTAGATATGGGAGCCCTTGTTGCTGGAGCTAAATATAAAGGAGAATTTGAGGAACGTCTAAAATCAATCGTTAACGAAATAGTACAATCCAATGGTGAGATTATATTGTTCATAGACGAAATTCATACCCTTGTAGGCGCAGGAAAAGGAGAAGGTGCTATGGATGCGGCAAACATCCTTAAACCCGCTCTCGCTCGTGGAGAATTACGCAGCATAGGTGCTACTACGCTTGACGAATACCAGAAATATTTCGAAAAAGATAAAGCATTGGAACGTCGTTTCCAAAAGGTTATGGTCGATGAGCCCGATGAAGAGAGTGCTATTGCCATATTACGTGGACTGAAGGAGCGTTACGAGAACCACCACCATGTGAGAATACGTGACGAAGCCATTATTGCAGCCGTTCAATTATCTGAACGGTACATTACCGACCGTTTCTTGCCAGATAAGGCTATCGACTTGATTGACGAGGCTGCGGCAAAGTTGCGTATGGAAATCGACTCCGTTCCACAAGCCCTTGACGACATCAACCGCCGTATAGCCCAACTGGAGATAGAGCGTGAAGCTATTAAGAGAGAAGGTGATGACAATAAGGTGAAACAGATAGACCAAGAACTTGCTAACCTAGGCGATGAGCAGAAAGAATACACAGCAAAATGGAAAGCAGAAAAAGAACTTATCAACAAGATTCAACAGAATAAGGTTGATATAGAACAATTGAATTTCGAGGCAGACCGTGCTGAACGTGATGGCGACTACGCCAAAGTGGCTGAAATTCGGTATTCAAGAATTAAACAAAAGCAAGATGAAAATGCCGAAATACAGGAAAAGCTACACAAGATGCAAGGCGATAAAGCTCTTATCAAGGAAGAGATAGATTCCGAAGACATTGCCGATGTCGTATCCCACTGGACTGGAATACCCGTGAGCAAGATGGTGCAAAGCGAGCGTGAAAAACTTCTACACCTTGAAGAAGAATTGCATAAGCGCGTAATTGGTCAAGATGAGGCTATAAGTGCCGTAGCTGATGCTGTTCGCCGTAGCAGGGCTGGTCTTAACGACCCACGCCGCCCGCTTGGATCATTCATATTCCTAGGAACTACGGGTGTAGGTAAAACGGAATTGGCAAAGGCTCTTGCCGACTATCTGTTTGACGATGAAAATATGATGACACGTATCGATATGAGCGAATATCAAGAGAAGTTCTCCGTTACACGTCTTATCGGTTCGCCTCCGGGATATGTAGGTTATGACGAGGGCGGTCAATTGACTGAAGCGGTACGACGTAAACCTTATTCAGTGGTATTGTTCGATGAAATCGAAAAAGCTCACCCTGATGTGTTTAACGTGCTTCTTCAAGTGCTTGATGACGGACGATTGACCGACAACAAAGGTCGGCTCGTCAACTTCAAGAACACTATCATCATCATGACTTCCAACTTAGGCTCTAGCCTAATACGTGAACGCATGGAAGGATTGAACGACAGTAATCGCTATGAAGTGATTGAGTCTACTAAAAATGAAGTGCTTGAAATGTTGAAAAAGACTATACGACCTGAATTTCTTAACCGTATTGACGAAATCATAATGTTTACGCCTCTAAACGAGAACGAAATTCTTGAAATCGTGGGATTACAAATAAAAGGTATACAGAAAATGCTTTCAAAGAATGGTATTACACTTAGCGTGACCCCTTCGGCACTAGAGTACTTAGGCAAAGAAGGATATGATCCTGAATTTGGCGCAAGACCTGTTAAGCGTGTAATCCAACGATTGGTACTTAACCAATTATCAAAAGACATTTTGGCACAAAAAGTGGATAGCTCACGTCCTATCGTAATTGAACAAAAGGACGGTGAATTATGTTTCAATAATTAGGAACGGAATTTACTCGCTTTTTGAGAAAGCCGACACGAGCAATCAACTTAATCTAACATATATACTCCAACTATAGAGCCTAGGAACTAACAGCCCCTAGGCTCTATTTTATAAAATCAACATCTTAATTGAAATTTCATTATCCAATATATTAATTTTAGATATATTACCCTCTGTTTATAAGTTTTTTTCAAAAAAAACATAATAAAATTCGTAGTAGCTGTAAAATTGCGTAATTTTGGCATCTTATTTGTTATAGTTATAATTTAAGCATTATTTTCCGACAAAAGGACAAAAAGGCATACCCTACTATCTTTATGTTTCTCGGTCGGAATAAAGATTCAATCTATAGATAGTGAATATATATGATAAAATTCAATAACGATTTTGACATGATGTCTGAGGAAGGGGCAACACGTATAATGCCAATTTTTGCGGAGATTAAAGGTATTGTTGAAAGCGATGAAACAATTAAGGGTCTCGACGGACAAGACATACCTATTCTGGCTCTAAGAAATATGGTTCTTTTTCCTGGAGTAACTCTTCCTATAGCTGTGGGCAGAAAAAAATCGCTTAACCTTATTAACGAATTGCAGCAGTCTAATCAGCCTATAGGTGTAGTGTGCCAGCGTAGCAGCAAGGTTGAAGACCCTACTCAAAAAGACCTTTACGAAATAGGCGTAATAGCCGACATCGTGAAGGTGCTTGAACTTGGCGATGGTTCAACTAACGTAATTCTTCAAGGTCATTCCACATTCCACCTTGACGAAATCACAACGACTAAACCATATCTTCAAGGCAGAATATCTCTTATCGACGAAGTGTTGCCACTGGAGAACGATAAAGAATTCAATTTGATAACCATTTCGTTGAAAGAACTCACATTCAACCTACTTCGCAACCTAACCGAAGGCGGGCAAGAAATGGCTTTCGCTATTAGGAATATTGACAACCCTATATATCTTGTTAATTTCCTTGCCACTAACATTCCTTTTAGCGCATCCGACAAGCAATCGCTTTTAGAAGAAGCGTCTATCAAGAAACGTGCTTATAGACTATACACTATTTTATCTAAAGAGGCTCAATTGCTTGAGCTAAAAGCCGACATACAGTCAAAGACAAGGGAGGATCTGTCGCAACAACAACGTGAACATTTCCTACAGCAACAAATCCGTACTATACAAGACGAGTTAGGCACTTCTGATGACGAAATTGCCGAACTTGAGGAACGCTCCAAGAAGAAAAAATGGAACGAAGACACGGCTAAAGCGTTTGACAAAGAGCTTAGAAAACTTGAACGCATCAATCCGCAATCGCCTGATTACAACGTTCAATATAGCTACTTGGACACGCTTTTGAACTTGCCTTGGAATGAGCTTACAACCGATAAATTCAACTTGAAGAAAGTAGAAACCAAGTTGAACCACGACCACTACGGGCTTGACAAAGTTAAGGATCGCATATTGGAACACTTGGCTGTATTGAAATTGAGGGGAGATATGAAATCACCTATTATCTGCCTATACGGACCTCCTGGAGTGGGTAAAACTTCGTTAGGAAAATCGGTAGCTGAGGCTTTAGGACGTAAATATGCGAGAGTTTCATTGGGCGGATTGCACGATGAGGCTGAAATAAGAGGTCACCGTCGCACTTATATAGGCGCTATGCCAGGACGTATTATGGAAGCTCTCCTAAAATGCGAATCCTCCAACCCTGTTTTCGTTCTTGACGAAATAGACAAAATAGGCAAAGATTTCAAGGGCGATCCGTCGTCAGCTCTACTTGAAGTGCTTGACCCAGAACAGAACAGCCATTTCCACGACAATTATATCGACTTAGATTATGATTTGTCGAAAATATTGTTCATAGCTACGGCAAATTCGTTACAAGGGTTGTCGCAACCTTTGTTAGACCGTATGGAAATCATCGAAATCAACGGATACATCATAGAAGAAAAAATTGAGATTGCTAAAAAGCATCTTGTCCCTAAGCAATTGGCTGAACATGGTTTTGAAGAAAAAGAAATTGAATTTAACAAAGCCACTCTGTCAAAAATTGTGGAATCATACACTCGGGAATCAGGTGTGCGTGAACTTGACAAGAAGATTGCAAAAGTACTTCGAAGAATAGCTCGCTTGAAAGCGACCAACAGCGAATATCCTAGGACTATCACGCTCGACAATTTGAAAGAGTTCTTAGGTGCAGAGGAATATACCCGCGACCATTACGAAGGAAATGAGTTTGCAGGTGTAGTGACAGGTCTTGCATGGACTGCAGTAGGCGGAGAGATTCTATTTGTCGAGTCATCTCTTTCTAAAGGGAAAGGCGAAAAGTTGACTCTTACAGGTAATCTGGGCGATGTGATGAAAGAGTCTGCCGTTATAGCAATGCAATACTTAAAATCTCATAGTTCATTGTTCGGTATTGACTATGAGCTATTCGATAAGTACAATGTACATATACATGTGCCTGAAGGAGCTATACCTAAAGATGGACCATCGGCTGGTGTAACTATGGTAACATCGTTAGCTTCGTCGTTCACGCAACGCAAGGTTCGTAAGAATTTGGCAATGACTGGAGAAATCACCTTGCGTGGCAAGGTTCTTCCAGTTGGCGGTATAAAAGAAAAGATTCTTGCGGCAAAACGCGCTGGTATCTCAGATATTATTCTATGTCAAGAAAACAAAAAAGATATTGACGAGATAAAAGATATATATTTAAAAGGATTGACTTTCCATTACGCAAAGACAATAAAGGATGTTATAGACTTCGCTCTTCTACCAGAAAAGGTGGAAAATCACATAGAGCTTTAAACATCACATTCCTAATGGAATCGCAATAAAACTTATTTATTGCGATTTTATTTTACGAGGAGTTTTTGTGCCTTGCCGTCGACTTTGACTATATA
>CAZSHA010000018.1:0-33398 GCA_964606575.1 uncultured Muribaculaceae bacterium
AACCCTTTATTCTTGATTTACCGTATCTAACAACCAGAAATATCCGCTGACCCATTTTTATCCGCTTGTTTTTATGTAGTGAAAGACAGATGGGCATATAAAAAGAGAAGTCGCTGAAATTCAGCGACTTAATTCTTGTTTTGTGATCCGCTTGGGGCTCGAACCCAAGACCCCAACATTAAAAGTGTTGTGCTCTACCTGCTGAGCTAGCGAATCTCCTTAAAAGCGATGCAAAGGTACGTCTAATTTTTTAAACATGCAAATTTTAATGTTACTTTTTTAGACTTTACTATGTGCTAAAACATGAATGAATCCTCATTTGTGCTATGCAAATGTTTGACTATGTGGGTGTTGCATCGCTTGATGGCTGATCGCTTTTGTCATTGCTTTTTACTTGATGCAATATGTATTGCTTGTAGTAAGAAACTAATAGGGTGGTGAGCGGCAGTGCAATAATTAAACCAATGAATCCTAGCAGAGTTCCCCATATTGATAGGGAGAGGAATATGAACACTGGATTAATCCCCATTTCCTTGCCCATGATTTTGGGCGTGAGGTATAAATCCTGTATCAGCTGAACTACGCAATATACGGCAATTGTGGCACTTAGCATTATCCAAAAATTACCTCCTGTAGTCATTGAGTCAATCAAGCATAATATTAGGGCAATGGGAAGTGATATTAATTGTAAGTACGGAACCATGTTTAGTAGCCCGATAAATAGACCGAAAATCAAGCCTAGCGGTAGCCCTATGATGATAAAACCGATACTGAAAAGTATACCTACTAGGAATGCTATCAGCGATTGTCCACGGAAATATCGTTGCATCACGTTGGCAATATCCTGAGTCAGTTCCCACATCACATCTTGATATTTTGATGGAATGGCTTTAAATAGTCCTGTTTTTATTTTGTGGTAGTCGATAAGTATGAATACAAGATAGAGTAGGACTATAATCCAGCTAGCTATGGTGAATATTATGCTAAGTGTTGTGCCTACAAACGACCATGTGTTGTTTACTGTAGTGGACAGTATGTTTATCCATTGTTCTCTTGTGAGCAGCCTAGACAAGTCATCTACATTGATATGCTCACGTAAAAATACGTGTATTGCTTCGGATATATATTTCCCGTTCGTACTCATTTGACTATATTCTTTTAGCATGTTAATTGTTTCATGCACTTCGGAAATTATATATGGTAACAATATGTAGCAAGACAATGTTATTATGGCTGATATTTCAAATAGGGTGATTATGGTGGGTAATAATCTGCCGTTTACACGAAGTATCTTACGATTTTGCTCTACTAATGGGTTGAGTATATAGGCTAACAAGCAAGCTACAGCGAATGGCAGTAAGACACCGCTCAGATAGTCAATGAGCAATAACGTGACCGCTACGCATACTGTTGTTATCAGTATGCGTGCCATGCGGTCAAATGTGTATGGTTTGTTCGTAGCCTCCATAAGGCAGAGGTTGTCGTTAGTCTATTTGCACAATTAGATAATTAGAGAATTCCCAGAATTTGTCGGAATCTAAGATATCAATTGATTTAGTGCCGTCTTTAGTAACAATAGCGTATGAGCTTTTAGGATGATTGCTTAATACTTTCACTTTGCTAGAATGCAACGCAATTGTGCCAAGAGTGCGTTTGTCGGCTTTTGTAAAATAAGACTTTTCAAAATCGGATTCCATAATCTTTGTTTTGCGAAGGAATCCAGTTTCTATGATATTGTATTTTTTAAGTTCGTTCTTAGATCCAACTACATAATAGCATGTATTTAACTGGTTTGCCAGTTTTATAGATTCGTCTTGTGCTGCTTTCTTTTCTATAGACATGGCTAAGTTTGCATTGGCTAAGGAATCTATGCGTAAGTTTAGTCCCTCAATTTCGATATGAGCTTTCTTCAATTCGGCTTGAAGTTGTGCTATTGTCACTTCTTGCGATTCTAATTGCGCGCGTAGAGTTTCAATAGATTCCTTCATTTGTGAGTTATAGTTAGACGACTTTTTGAGTTTAGCTTCAAGAGCCTCAAGTTTTTGCCTGCGATCAGCCATAGCTTGTTGGATAACAATCATGTCATTTTTGATTTGTTCTTTTCTGTCGGGTGTTTCTTTTGCCATATCGGCAGCCGCCATGAGCTTTTCCATGTCTTTGATTTGTGCCATGCCAGCACCTATCTCGTTCAATAGGTTAAGGAGGCTGTCTTTTTCGGCATTGACAGTTTGAAGTGAATCACTAAGCTCGGTTGAAACAGTTGTTTTTTCACTAGAGCTACTGTTAGAGGATGAATCACAGGCTGGCAAAAACAATATTCCTGCGCATGCCCAAAATAATGCTATTCGTTTCATCATAAAAAAGGGTTTAGTTTGTTCGTATTTTTAAATTTCGCATATTTGTCCACTTTCTCAGCTGGAACTTGTTCTTTACCTGCTACAACAATTACAATTTCTCCTTTGGGCGTATTTGCCGTAAAGTATTCGACAAGCTCGGCAAGTGTGCCGTTATGCGTTGTATTATGAATTTTTGAAATTTCTCGACTTACAGATGCTTCTCGGTCGTTCCCGAAAGTTTCTGCTAGTTGCTGTAGAGTTTTTACCAACCTCATAGGCGACTCGTAGAAAATAATTGTACGTGGCTCGGTTGATAGAGCTTGTAGACGTGTGGCTCTGCCTTTCTTCTGAGGGAGAAAACCTTCAAAACAGAATTTATCACATGGTAGGCCAGAATTGACAAGTGCAGGGACAAAAGCCGTAGGTCCAGGCAGGCATTCTACCGTAATACCTTTTCGGCGACATTCTCTCACGAGCAAGAATCCCGGGTCAGAAATCGCTGGTGTGCCTGCATCTGACACTAGGGCGATTATTTCGCCAGCTTCTAGGCGTTCGGTGATAGAATTGATGGTTTCATGCTCGTTGAATTTGTGGTGGCTCTGCATGCGTGTTTCAATGCCGAAATGCTTCATCAGCACGCTACTGGTGCGAGTATCTTCGGCAAGTATTAACCCTGCTTCTTTCAAGGTGTTCACCGCTCGTATGCTCATGTCGTCGAGATTGCCGACAGGTGTTGGTACTATATATAGTTTTCCGCTCATCATGAATTATAAAAAATGCTTTTGGATTATAGACATGAAGTCTATAACTTCTGGAGATTCCTTGTCCCATTCCAAGTCGCCATAGAAATAATCTTCGGCTTCGGAGTAAGACTTCATCGCTTCTATCATGTTGATTGTGTTTCGCATCTCGACTTCGCTATTGCCGAATAGCTCTCTGCGATAGCGGAACTTATCGTTTAGCGTAAATGCTTTTGATAAATCTTTTGACAGGTTGCGTTGTAAAGCCTCGTCAAGTTTGATGGACTCGAAATCATCCTCAATGTCTTCGCTGAATATGTCTTGTTCAAAATTATCCTCCTCCGCTTCTTCGATGATCTCTTCACCGTCTTCTAGGATTTCTTGGTAAAAGCCGTCGTCATTGCTGTCATTTTCGGATTCTGGATTTTCTATTTCCGTATCTTTCTCAAATGAAACTTCATTTTGTATTTGAATGTCAATATACTCATCATGGAATAGCAGTTCTTGTTCTTCTCCCTCCGTTTGTTCATCATCTGAGTGCGCTATGATATCGTTCTTTTCAGTATCAGGCTCCTCGCATATTTCGTTATTCAAAATGTCGTTATCTTCTGCCACTTCGGAATTATCGTTGTCACACTGGTCCTCTAGTTCTATGCTTTCCTCAGACTCTTGAGTGTTGTCTATATATGGTGGATTTTCATCTTGATATATTGCAGGATTGCATTCTTGAACCAGTTCGTTGATGCGTGAGGCTTTTTCATGTATCATCTCATATACATGGGTAGGTGTGTTGTCCTTGTGATTTTCAACAACAAGCAGAAGCCCTTCCAATTCATATACCTGTGATAATATTTTCTCAATAGTATAATTCATGTTGATAAGATGAGTTTTAATATATTAAACAAAATTGAGCCTAAAGATTTCAAATAGTGTTAAAAGTTTCACTGTTTTTTATTAGCTAAACCTGCATCTATTCCTTCTAGCATAATACCAACATTTTTCACCAATTCTGCACGAGGGCATGTGAAACTATTGATAAGAATCGCTACGGTATATTTAGGATTCTCTACTGGATAATACCCCACGTAGCATTGGACGTGACTCATGCTTCCAGATTTTAGGGCAAATTTTCCAGCGGCTTTAGTATTGGCGGCAAGCCTTCTTACAGTGCCGTTCTTCCCGGCTACAGGGAAATGTGCTGGGAAGTCTATGCCTTCGGCTTTCAAGTCGTTGTGTGCTGCAGTTAACATGTGCGTGAAGAAAGAAACCGGAGCTTTGTTGGTGCGTGATAGTCCGCTACCGTCAAGCATGAATAAGCCGGTAACGTCAACTCCTCTGTTCTTCCAGTATTCTGTCACAACCTCTACGCCGTTGTCTGTTGTGCCTTGTTTGCCGGAATTTACGGCAATCGCGCGCAACACACATTCGGTATACATGTTGTCGCTACGTTCAAGAAGCGATTTTACTATTGTGCTTAATTCTGGGGAATAGTGAGTTAAAAGCAGGCTTGGAGAGCCTTTTTTATTAGGCTTGATATTTTTGTGCTTGATTTTGATGCCAGCATTCGTTAGAGCTGTTTCTATACTGTCACGAAGAAGCAGATCAGGTGAAGGGTTGGCTATTGTCAAATTACGTTCTAATGGCTTGACGTTACCTGATAAATATAGGACGTCCGAACCTTCATCCAGATTCATAACAAGTCCTGTCGCCTTAATGCTATCGGTGAACTCGTCCACCACATTGCAAAAGTTCTTTACATTGATGTAGCTGATATTTGGAGTGGTTGTATATTCCATTTTGTCTTTGTCTATTTTCAATGTCATGCGGAAAGTGTTATCGGCGAAATTTAAGGCATGTATGCCGGTTCCGTATCCGTAAGCAAGGTCTTCAACCATCCAACTTACAGGTGCAAATGGATAGCCGTAGAATGATTCGTCTACAACGATATTTCCTTTTATTTCTTTGATACCTTTTTCCTTTAAGGCTTTGATAACTTCGTCAACAAATATAGGTTCGTTGGCAAAATGTCGTGAACCGAGTGTTGGATCACCGCCACCTCTAATAATCAAATCGCCTTCTATACGTCCTTTCTTATGAATTTTTCCGTCGGCTATCACTTGCGTCTTGAACTTGAAGTCTTTGCCTAGCAATTTTAATGCTGTAGCCGAAGTTACGGTTTTCATGGTAGATGCGGTGATGTTGGATTGCATAGGATTGTGTTCTCCAATCACTTTCATGTCATCCATTCTTACCACCTGTACTCCGAAAGAAGCGTTGCGTAAAGATTCGGCATTGGCAAATTTGTTGATAGCTTGTTGCACTGCTGAAACTTCTTGTGTGCTATCAGACGGTTGTAGTTTCTCGTTAGCGCTAGCCGACAATGTTATTGTCGTAGCACACAGTATCGGCATTATATAGCGTATAATGTTCATATTAAGTAAATGAATTGTTTGTTAATTATAATAATTACACAAAGTTAGCATTTTACTAAGAAGTTGCTTTAAATTATTGGAAATATTTTTTTGTGTAATCTCAATCATGTTGGTTTTTATCATAGAAAACAGAAGCGGCATGCCAATACATGTTGACACACCGCTTTGCTTGATATGAAGAAATATTGTTTTTTATTTCTTTAATGCTGCAATGCTTTCTTTTAATGTTTTGATTTTGCTTTCGGCATCGGCTTGTTTCTTGCGTTCGCCTGCCACTACAGCTTCGGGAGCCTTGCTCACAAAACGTTCATTGCTCAATTTCTTTTCTATAGAAGCTAAGAAACCTTCCATATATTTCAAGTCAGCCTCAAGTTTCTTCAATTCTTCTTCTACGTCGATATTGTTGCCTAGCGGTACAGCATATTCTGTAGTACCTACAAGGAATGAAGCCGCTGTCGCATCTTTCTCTGCCACTTCTTCAATGGTTTCAAGATTAGCCAATTTCTTTATAACCGACGAATTAGAGTTTGAGAATTTGCCTGCTACTTGAAGAGAAAGCGCGTTCTTGTTTGGAATGTTCTTTTGCAGTCTTACACTACGAACACCAGCAATGATGTCTTTAGCCTCATTCATTGCTGTGATGTTATCGGCATTCCATGCTTTAGCTTCAGGAATGCGGGCTACCATAATACTTTCGTTCTCGCCACGTTCTGCTATGTGTTGCCACAACTCTTCGGTGATGAACGGCATAAATGGGTGAAGCAAGCGTAGCAAGTTGTCGAAGAATCCTAGAGTTGCCTCATAGGTAGCACGGTCGATAGGTTGTTGATATGCTGGTTTCACCATTTCTAGATACCATGAAGAGAATTCATCCCAGAATAGCTTGTATACAGCCATAAGTGCCTCGCTTAAACGGAATTTACCGAATAAATCCTTAACTTCGGCAAGAGTTGAATTGAGTACGGCATCAAACCATTCAATAGCTTTACGAGCTGATTCTGGTTGCTCTATATCGGCAACTTCCCAACCTTTGACAAGGCGGAATGCGTTCCATATCTTATTGTTGAAGTTACGTCCTTGTTCACATAAAGCATCATCGTAAAGGATGTCGTTACCAGCAGGAGCTGCAAGCATAAGTCCCATACGCACACCGTCGGCACCGAATTTTTCCATCAATTCGATTGGGTCGGGCGAGTTCCCTAGCGACTTGCTCATCTTCCTGCCTAATTTGTCACGCACGATACCGGTGAAATAAACATTACGGAAAGGCATTTTACCTATATATTCGTATCCTGCCATAATCATACGTGCCACCCAGAAGAAGATAATATCTGGACCTGTAACAAGGTCGCAAGTAGGATAATAGTAGTTTATTTCTTCGTTGCCTGGATTGTTGATACCGTCAAATAATGATATAGGCCACAACCAAGAAGAGAACCATGTATCAAGAGCACCTTCATCTTGGTGTAGGTCTTCTAGGGTTAATGCGTTATTGCCAGTTTTAGCTTTAGCTAGTTCTAAAGCCTCTTCTTTGCTGGTAGCTACGACAAATTGTTCGTCCTCACCTTCTTTTGCATCGCCTATATAGTAAGCTGGTATGCGGTGTCCCCACCACAATTGGCGACTGATACACCAGTCTTGAATGTTTTCAAGCCAGTTACGATATGTTGATTTATATTTAGCAGGGAAGAACTTTATTTCGTCTTCCATTACAGGAGGTAATGCTATTTCGGCAAAATGCTTCATGTCGATGAACCATTGTAACGACAAGCGTGGCTCGATAGGGACATGTGTGCGTTCTGAACATCCAACCTTATTGGTGTAGTTCTCCACCTTCTCCATTAAGCCGGCTTCGGTCAAGTCTTTTGATATTTGCTCACGCACCTCGAAACGATCCATTCCTATGTACATTCCTCCAGCTTCGTTAACAGTTCCGTCGCCGTTGAAGATGTCTATAGTGTCTAGATTGTGTTTTTTGCCTAGCATATAGTCATTAGGGTCGTGAGCTGGTGTAACTTTTAAGCAACCAGTACCGAACTCAACTTCCACATAGCGGTCTTCGATAACAGGAATAACACGGTTAACTAGCGGTACGATTACTTTTTTGCCTTTTAACCACTGGTTCTTAGGGTCTTTAGGGTTAATACACATGGCTGTATCACCCATGATAGTTTCTGGACGTGTGGTTGCCACTACAGCATAACGTCGTCCATCGGCATCACGATGAACAACTTCACCTTCTTCGCCAGTTTCCCCAGTACCGTCATCTTCGGCTACATAATACTTCAAGTAATATAGTTTAGATTGTTCTTCTTGATAGTATACCTCATCGTCGCTAAGTGCAGTTTGGTTCTTTGGATCCCAATGCACCATGCGTAGCCCGCGATATATAAGTCCCTTGTTATATAGGTCAATAAATACTTTGATAACGCTTTCTGAACGTTTTTCATCCATAGTGAATGCGGTGCGACTCCAGTCGCATGATGCGCCTAGTTTCTTTAGCTGTTCTAGAATGATACCTCCGTGTGTGTTAGTCCAATCCCAAGCGTGCTTCAAAAACTCATCACGGGTGAGATCGGTTTTCTTGATACCTTCGGCTGCGAGCTTATTCACTACCTTAGTTTCGGTTGCGATAGAGGCATGGTCAGTTCCTGGAACCCAAAGAGCGTTTTTCCCCTCCATGCGGGCACGGCGTATAAGTATATCTTGGATAGTGTTGTTCAACATGTGACCCATGTGAAGCACTCCAGTTACATTAGGTGGTGGGATAACTATAGTATATGGTTCACGTCCGTCGGGAACTGATTTAAACAGATTCTTGTCTAGCCAGAATTGATACCATTTTCCTTCCACTTCATGTGGATCATATTTAGTAGCTAATTCGTTCATAAAGCATTGATATTATGTTCCTAATTTTATTCAAGTTGCAAAATTAGTAAAAAAAACAATACTCTAGTTGTTCTTGTGGCGTATTATGGTTGAATTTATATTCTTAATATGTGCTGGTTAGTTGAATAAGGTGTTTATTTGTATTAAATATAAAATAGAAAGGCGATACGGATATTAGCCATGTCCGTATCGCCTTGTTATGGTTGATATTTTATATTATAACTTTATTGCTTGTCGAATTTGAATCCTGCATATATGCCATCGTAGCTGTTGAGTAAAGTAGCGGCACTTGTTATGGTTGAGCTCTTTGCATACTTTGATATGGTGTTTACGAGGCTTACCAATTTGGTGGCATCGAACATTATGCTTAATGATGTTCCCTTGCTGACGTAGGCGGTAAATTTACCTATTTTGCTAGAACTGTTTGCTTTATTGAAATTGAAGATGAAAGTGCCGTCTTCTTCACCTTTGGTTACGGTAGCCGATATTGTTTTTCCGTTTTTAATGGTTATGGTTAAATTCCCATCACTGGTGAATGTGAAAGTGGCATTTTCAAGACCGGCTTTCTTGTAATAAGGTTCAAGCTTGCTTTCTATTGTAGCAGCCGCTGCAACACCACCAGCTTGTTCAAGCAGACTTTCGCTTTTGAATGAAATGGAAGGTCCTGACGATTTCCATGTTCCTTCAAGGTCAGAAACTTCTAATTTGTCGGTTTTCAAAACATTATCAACAATAGAACTTACTGTTTCATTGCCTCCAGCAACGTTAGAAACAGCTTTTTTAAGACTTTCCCAATCGAATGCTTGAGCTGAGAAGCAGCATGCTATAAGTGCGGCACTCGCAAAAATAGTTTTAATTAGTTTCATATATATTTCTTTTTAGAATTTGATTTTATTTTGTTTGATGCTGCAAAATTACAGTTTTATAAATGAAAAATCTTGAATAAGTCTTTAAATTGTGTCAAAAACAAGTCATTAACGTTATCATATCTATAAAATGGGTGTTTTGTGTGATTTTTTGTTGTGCTGGAAGTCTTGAATGAAAAAGGATTTACATTAATATAATTTTGTTAAATGTGCGTTGAACAATTTTAGAGGTTGAAATTTGGTGGTAATAGGGTGAAAAATATGCCAATTTGATAGTAAACTGGTGAAAATGTCGAAACATGAAGACTGAAAAGTCCAGAGTAAAAAGTAATCTAATAACTTTGCTTCACTTTTTGTTGTGTTTGTTGAGCAAAAACATCTTTAAAGTTGTTTAATAGATTAGCAAGAATATTAATTTACTATATTTTAAAGAATGAATTTATGAAGTTTAAACATTTAGTATTATTCCCATTGCTTGCATTTTCATTATGGTCGTGTTCCGACGACGATAATGCTACAGTTGCAGGAGATGGTGCGGGGCAAATAAGAGCATCATTCAAGGCGAATTATAGCATTAAAGCTGCCGCTAGTGCTACAGAGAGTTCGCTTGATGAGGCTATCGCACCCGACATTAAAAATTTTATGGTTCATTTGTGGAAGAGTGATAACTCTTATGACAAGACTTGGTCATCAATTGAGGAATTTCCTGTAGATACAAAATTTACTACAGGCTCTTATGAGATGGAGATTTCTTATGGTGATATGAACGAGGAGGGATTTGAGAAACCATATTATTATGGTAGTGCTAAATTCAATGTGGAAGATGAAGAAACAGCCAATCCAGAGATTGAAGCAACTTTAGCCAATACGATGGTGAGCATTGCTTATACTGATGCATTCAAGCAATATTTCACCGATTATTCGGCTAAGATTCATTCGGCAGGCGGTGCTTATGTGGACTTTGTTAAAGATGAAACACGTGCTGCCTACGTAAAGCCTGGTAAGGTTTCGTTCCTGTTGTCGTTAACAAAGTCCAATGGAACGGAATTGTCTTTAGAGCCTGCTGCTATCGACAATGCTGAGGCTCAAACTCATTATCGTGTGACGTTTGATGTAAATGGTGGCGAAGTGGGCGATGCGGTATTGTCAATTACATTTGACGATTCTACTATTGCAGAACCTATTGAAATATCGTTAAGCGAAGAGTTGTTCAATGCACCAGCTCCAGTTGTTACTATGAAAGGCTTTGACAGTAGCACGCCTATAGATATAATTGAGGGTGATGAAGCGGTGGCTTCAGTGGTGCTTGTGGCTCAATCGGGATTGAGCAGTGTGATGTTAACAACGTCTTCGGAATTTTTGATTAGTAAAGGTTGGTCGGCAGAAATGGATTTGATGGCAGCAGCACCCGACCAACAAGCGTTATTGGCACAATATGGGTTAAAGGTGACCGGATTATGGAAAAATCCAGATAAAATGGCTGTGATAGATTTTTCGGATTTGATACCTAATCTTCAACCTCTAAATGGAAGCTCTACGCATAAGTTTATAATTCAAGTGAAAGATATTTTGGGTCGCACGCTTGAAGCTCCAGCAGAACTTATTGTGAACGCACCAGCAGTGATATTCACAATGTCAAATCCTCAAAAGAGCGAGGCTGGAACTAATGAAGGTGTGTTTACATTGAATTTTAACGGAAACATGGATAATGTTTCTTTTAAGGCGTTGAATGATTACGGAACTTATGTAGACGCACCAATCGTATCTTACGTAGAAACGGCAGATGATACGTATACGGTTACGGTAAAGATTCCGGAGAATGAGTCATCAACGACTATAAAAGGATATTATAAAGGTGTTGAGAAAGCCGCAAGTGTCGATGTGAAGATAGGGCTTGCTTACTCTCTTTCTGTTGCCAATGTTGATGTGTGGGCAACAAAAGCGATTTTATCTGTAAATGCGAAATATGCGAGTACCAAGTCTACGGTGGTTAAGAATGCTAAAATGTATGTGAAAACCACGGGCGATTATGTTGAAACATCATCGGTGACAAGAGATGAGGCTAACGGTACAATTACGGTTAGTGGCTTAACTCCGGGTGTCGTTAATTATGTGAAAACTGTCGTTACCGAAGATGATGGTTCGGAGGCTGTCGCTGAAATAGCTTTTACAACGGAATCAGCTGCGCAAGTGGCTAATGCCGATATGGAGAGCTGGTATATAGAGTCAAAGGTGAAAAAGGCTGATTTTATAGGTTCTGATAAGACTTATTATACATTCCATCCCTATTCAAGTGGAGAAACTGATATTTGGTGGGCTACCAACAATGACAAGGCACAAGGTGGTACTTACGCTCTAGGTATATGGTATGAGGGATGTTTTGCTTCATGTGCAAGTTATACGACCGATGTTCATGGCGGTAGCAAAGCAGCCTTGATATATGTATCGGGTTGCGGTGATAGTTATGCCAATACTGCTAGCACATACGTAGGCGGTGCAATGGTGGGTAGTATGTGGATTGGTAATTTTGACAATAAGACCATTTCGCAAGGACATTCATTCTCATCTCGTCCGTCTTCGTTGAGTTTTTGGTATAAATATGCTCCGTATAATTCGGATGCGTTTAAGGTTGTGGCTTCGTTGAAAAGCGGTGATGAAACAATCGCAACAGGAACATACGAGCCTACGGCTTATTCAACAGCTGATGCCATTTATAAACAAGCTGTCGTAAATTTCAATTATACGGTCACTGATAAAAAGGCGACAGCTATATGTATTCAATTTTTAGCTTCAAACAGAACCAATGTCGATTCAGCTGATTATTTTGCAACAGGTACAACTATCACTTATCCCGAAATTGGAAATTGGACTGTTCACATGGGCAGTGTGCTGAAGTTTGATGATTTGGTGCTAAACTACTAATTCTAAGTGATAATAGATTATGAAGAAGATACTTAATATATTTTATGTCGGCATCCTTTCTGTGCTGCTTCTTGCTAGTTGCGACAAGGATTTTGACAATGTGATGGATAAAGAAGAAGGGACGCTTTCGTTGAAGAGCTTTGAGGTGAGCGTTCATAATGCCGAAGATGTGATAGAAAGCCGTTCATCATCGGTAAATGTAAACACGTTTCAAGTGACTATAGTTAATAAGTCTACAGGCGAAGACGCTGGTACTTGGACTTACGGCTCATTGCCAGAAATAGTTATGCTGAACGAGGGTAGCTACACGGTTAAGGTTAAAAACCAAGAATTGAAAGATGCCGAATGGGATTCTCCTTACTTTTATGGCGAACAAGATTTCACTATTAAGAAAAACGATGTGACAGAGGTTGATCCTATTGTGTGCAAGTTGAGCAATTTGAAGGTGTCAATCAAGTACAGCGATGAGTTGAAATCGGCAATCGGTTCAGGTGACGATGTCTTAGTAGATGTTACTGTGGGTGAAAATAGTTCATTAGATTTCGTTTACAACGAAACTCGTTCAGGATATTTCCGTTGTGATAGTGAAAACAAGAGCTTGGTCGCTACATTCTCTGGCACTGTTGAAGGCTATTATATTTCAGAATATAAGGTAATAAGCGATGTGGCTGCGGGTCAGCACCGCATTATAACGTTCTCGTTGAAGACAGCTCCTGACGTATCAGATGAATATGGTGCAATAGGAACTACTGGCTTGTCGCTTAACGCAAGCGTGAAAACAGTAGATCTTACACGTGACGTCATCGTAGACGAGGAAGTAATCGAACCAGATGATTATATTAATCTGAGCGATAGCGAGTTGAGTTTTGCAATGGATGCGTCTAGCAAGGAAGTGTCGATTTCTTCATCAGCGGAATGGACTGCGACATCGGATGCTAGTTGGTGCATTGTAAGTCCTGCTACAGGTACAAAGGGAAATAATACACTTACTGTGAGTGTGAGCGGAAATACGGCTACATCGGCTCGTACTGCAACGATTACGGTAAATATGGGTAGTATTTCAAAAGAAATAATAGTTACGCAAGCCGCCTATAGCGAACAGCCGGCTGTAGCTGCTCCGACAATAACAAGTTCTACTATTAATTTGGCTACTTCAAATGTGGTAACATCGTCATCTATCGTAGATGTTGATGTTGTGGCACCAGGAAAAATTGCCAAGTTTATCGTAACAATCAATATGAGCGACGGCAATGGCGGAACATTCGATTTGTCGAGTGTAGGATTGGCTAATCAGTTTGATTTGTGCAATCCGGGTCAATATAAGGAAGGCTTAGTTGGATTAGGTTTGCCAGTAGAGGATGAAGTGAAAGGCAAAGATGCGATGAAATTCGACATATCAAGTTTCATGAGCCTATTGGTGATATATAGCGGTGATCACGTATTTAAAGTGGATGTGACCGATGAATTAGGTCAAACATCAAGTGCAACGCTTAACTTAAAAGTAGAATAAAGCTATGAGAAAGATATTTAACACAATATTGGCTATGGTGGCTATTGCTGCTGTATCTACTTCGTGCAGTGACGAGAATGCGATAGTTTCAGGCGAGGGCAGAGTAAACTTGTCATTGACTATTGATGATGATATAACAATATTGTCACGCTCTATCTCTAGTGATGAAAAAGCATCGTTAGAAGAGTCATGCAAGATATATATTTATAGCGAGAAAGGGCTAATACGCAAGTATCATGGAGCATCTGAAGTGCCAAGCGAGTTATGGCTGGTGAGCGGTGATTATAGGGCTGAAGCATGGGCAGGCGACAGCGTGCCAGCTTCGTATGATAAGAAATATTACAAGGGAAGCACTTTATTCACAACTTCACCTTCGGCAACGGCTTACGCTACAATAAACTGTAAGATTGCCAATGTTGTTACCTCTGTGGCGTTTGATGTGTCGGTGGCTACAGTATTGAAAGATTATTCAATGACAATTAGTAATACTAAAGGCACTCTATCGTTCAGCGATGCCAATGCTGATGCTAAAGGTTATTTCATGATGCCTAGCGGTGACAAGAATCTTACCTATACCATTACTGGTACTAAGTTGGATGGTGGAGCGTATACTCAAAGTGGTGAGATTGCCAATGTGAAGGCTGCGACTGAATATCAAGTTAGAGTAAAGTTTGATGCTAAGGAATCTGATCCTGTAGGCGGTGCAATGTTTATTGTGGAAGTTGACGAAACTGAGGTTGAGATTAACGATTCTTTTGAATTGACGGCGGCTCCAAGAATTACGGCTAATTTTGATTTGACCCAGCCCAGAGCAGGCGAAGCGGGCAGCTTTAAGAAAATATCCATATATGCTAGTGCTGTTGAGGAAATCACGGCATTGGAGCTAAGCGGGTTAACTCAATTGGGATTTACCGCTAGTAATGATATTTCATATTTGAGTATGACCGATGCCACTAAGCAAGAGCTAGTTGCATTCGGAATAGATATCAAATGCCCATTTGCTACTGAAGAATATCCAGCTGGAGATGTTAGGGCTGCAAAAATCACATTTGAGGATGAAATGTTGAATAAGTTGGCTAATGGCTCTTATTCTGTGGGAATAAAAGTGACCGACAATAAGGGTAAATCTCGTACGGCTACGCTTATCTTAGAGGTTAGCGACGATGCTGTTAAGGTGACCCGAGTTGAGGATTATGACGTGTGGGCTACAAGTGCTACATTGAAAGGCTCGCTTGCTAAATCGGAAGCTGGCGGAGCGGGTATTGAATATAGGGTTGCTGGTGCTGGTTCGTGGAGCAAAGTCTATGCCGATGGTGAAACGTTCACGATAAATCTTAGTGGTCTAACTCCTGGTACTACATATCAGTATAGGGCATTCTGTGATAATGACGGTTCTGGCTCGGCGTTTACCTCGTCTACGGTTTATGAGTTTACTACAGAAATCGCATCCCAATTGCCTAATAATGGTTTTGAAGCATGGAGTCAGCCCGATAAGGTGATTTTGCCAGCGGCAACCGAGAGCGATTTGTATTGGGATTCTGGCAATCATGGTTCGGCTACAATGAATAAGAATATTACTACAAGCGAGTCGGCAATCGTAAATAGCGGAAGTTATTCGGCTAAGTTGCAATCGCAATTCGTGGGACTTGGCATTATAGGAAAGTTTGCTGCAGGCAATATCTTTACTGGAAAATATTTAGCAACCGACGGAACTGATGGCATACTGGGATTTGGTCGAGCATTCTCATCTCGTCCGAAATCGCTTTCGGGCTATGTGAAATATGTGCCGTCGGCAATCGGATATACTTCTAGCGATGCTCCTGAATGTGTGGAAGGTGAAAATGATAAGGGTATAATATATGTTGCGTTGCTTACCGACTATACCGAGTCGTATACCGATAAAAACGGTAACACATATACTTATCCTATGATTATTCAGACTAAGAGTTCTAGTCGTCGTTTGTTCGATAAGAACGGAAGTAATGTAATCGCATACGGTGAATGGTCTAGCAACGTGTCTACAAGCAGCGACAACACGATGACGAAATTTGAGATACCGCTCACTTATAAACGCACCGATGTGAAACCTTCGGCTATACTAGTGGTTTGCTCGGCTAGTAGTTGGGGCGATTACTTTGCTGGTGGTGATGGCAGCGTGATGTATATCGACGACTTTACTTTGAATTATTAAAATAGCTTTTTTTGACCATTATCCCTCCTTGTATGAGGAGGGAGATGGTTCAATGTATATGCGTGGGCTGTTGCGTGTTACTTGACAGTTTATAAGGAATAATAATGAGCGATTCAATGAAAAATATACTACCGTTTATAGCCTTATTGGTGATAGGATGCCTTAGTGCTTCATCGCAAGAGAAATTCAAGCGTAATCTAGAGCAGGTGTGTTTTGTGCCTCAGGGACAATATATTGCTGGAGTGAGTGTGAGCTATTCGCAATCCAATCAAGATAATTATCAGTTCCTCATAATTGAGGGAATAGATGGTGATGTGTACTCGTTCAAAGTGAGTCCTACCTTCATGTATGCTTTTAAGGATAATTTGGCGGTGGGCGGTAAATTGGGTTATTCTCGTTCTCGTACCAATCTTGATAAAGCTAATGTCGTTATCGACTCTGAAACCGATTATACAGCCGATAATTTCTATGCGATATCGCAGAACTATTCGATGACGGGAGTTTTCCGTAATTATTTCAGTTTCGGAAGATCGAAACGTTTTGGAATGTTTGGCGAGTTGCAACTAGAATTAGGTTTTGGTCAGACGAAACTACGCAACGGTTCTGGGGAAGACTTTACTGGAAGTTTTCAAGATAATTTCTCGTTGAATGTTGGCGTTGCTCCGGGGCTTATTATGTTCCTCAACAATTATTCGGCTCTAGAAGTAAATGTGGGTGTGTTAGGATTCTCTTACAAGCATACCAAACAGACAACTGATAGGGTGTATGTGTCTAACTTCAGCTCGACTGGGGCTAATTTCAAAATTAATATTTTCTCTATATCGTTTGGAGTTTTATTTTATTTATGATTGCTTATGGATAAATGGAGAAATATAATATTAGTGTGCTTTGGGATAATAAATGTTCAAGCTATATCGTCGGAACCGTTGGAGCCAGATTATTGCGATGGTGACAAAATAGTAAAGATTGTGGTAGACCGAGAGCCGCTCATTATCAAAGATGAAAAGAGCGATCATAGTAAAGTGATTGTAGGAAAAGACACGATAAGTGTGATACTCCCCGACAAAAATTACGGACGTTACGACCGTGGACTGTTGAATTACTTATTTGTGCCTAAAGGGCAATGGATGTTCGGTATTACGGCTTCGTATAGCGAGTTTGATGCCGAGGATATGCGTTTATTGTCGTTTATGAAAGATTTCAATTTTAAAGGTACGTCGTTTTCGGTGAAACCTTATGCGGCATTCTTCTTCCGAAGTAATCAGGCGGTAGGACTCAGATTGGGATATACTCGTGATGTGTTGGATTTGGGCAGTATGAGCGTGGATTTTGACGATGATATAAATTTCTCGTTGAAAAACGTAAAATATGAAACTAGCAGCTACACGGCATCGGTATTTTATAGACATTATGTGGGGCTTGACAATAATAGGCGTTTTTCGGTGTTCAATGAGGTGGATGTGGCTTTTGCCCGAGGTCATGGCAGTTTCTTGCGGCATTATAACGGCGAGCCTCGTGACACCCGCACCACATCCACGGAGTTCCGTTTGAACTTCTCGCCAGGCTTGTGCATATTCGTGCATGAATATGTGAGCTTCAATATATCTTTCGGAGTATTCGGCTTCTATCTAAAAAGCGAGAAGCAGACAACTAACAGCGTGGACGAAGGAGAGCGTTTCTCCAGCGGGGCTAATTTTAAGTTTAATATTTTCAACTTGAATATGGGGATAGCTGTGCATATTTAAAAATTAAGTTGGTAGCGTATTATGAAAAGAAATTACAAGCACATATATTCATTGGTATTGGGAGCAGTTGTAGCTGTGGTATCGCTTAGCGGATGCTTGAAGAATGATATACCTTATCCCACTATTACGGCAAAGTTCATTTCGATGTCAGCTGAGGGAGAGGTGAGCGGTGCTGTTATAGATGATGCGTCACGTAGTGTTACATTGAATTTGGGAGAGTCGGTAGATATGACCAATGTGCGGGTTTTGTCGTATTCGGTTACAGAGGGAGCGGAAGTGTCGGCTGACCTGTCGAATGGAATAGATTTGACTAGCCCATATAAAGTGACATTGTCGCTATATCAGGACTATGAATGGATAATCAAGGGCAATCAAGTGATAGAACGATATTTTACGATTGCCGGTCAAGTGGGGGAGAGCGTTATCGACTTCCCTGCAAAGAGAGCGATAGCCTATGTACCAGTAAAGACCGACTTGAAATCAGTTAAAGTTATGTCGTTGAAATTAGGCCCTGCCGATATAACCATGATGTCGCCCGAATTGGTTGGCAATAGCGTGGATTTTTCTGGCGGACCTGTCACGGTTGAGGTGTCATATCATGATACGGTAGAAAAGTGGACATTGTATGTGGAAGAAACCGATGTTACGGTGGATGTTACAGCCGTTGATGCTTGGACTAATGTAGTATGGGCTTACGGTTCGGCTGAGGCGGGGAAGAATAACGGATTTGAGTATCGTGAGGCTGGTGCAAGCGAGTGGAATAAAGTGCCTGCTGCATGGGTTACTTCCGACGGAGGCGCTTTCTCTGCGTGTATACGGCACATGAAGGCGAATACGGCTTATGAGGTGCGTGCTTATAGCGATAGTGATTATAGTTCGGTGGTTGAAACCGTGACTGGAGGCTACTTCGAGATACCTAACGCTTCGTTTGACAATTGGTGGAAAAATGGAAAAGTATGGTGTCCGTGGACTGAAGGCGGAACACCGTTTTGGGGTACGGGAAATAGAGGTGCGACCACGCTAGGCGAGAGTAATACGTTCCCATCTGCCGATACGTGGAACGGTGAGGCAGGATTTTGTGCTGAATTGGATACGAAGTTTGTAGGCATTGGGGTTGTTGGTAAGTTGGCGGCAGGCAACATTTTCTCTGGCGATTATGTTCAGACCGATGGCACTAACGGTATTCTTGATTTCGGTCGTGTTTGCAGCGAGCGGCCTACACGCATGAAAGGGTATTGGAAATACAAGAGTGTGAACATAAGCCACACTTCATCGGAATATACCCACTTGAAAGGTCGTCCCGATACGGCTCATGTGTATATAGCGTTGACCGATTGGACTGCACCGTATCAGATACGAACCAATCCTAAAAATAGGCAATTATTTGATAAAAATGCCGATTATGTGATAGCATACGGAGGGGTGCAATCGGGAGAAACGATTGCCGATTGGACTCAATTTTCTATTGAACTGGAATATCGTGATACAAAAAGAGTGCCTAGCTATATACTTATCGTAGGAACGGCAAGCAAATACGGTGATTATTTCACCGGCGGTTCGGGCAGCACGTTGCTTATCGACAACTTATGGCTAGAATGGGACTACGAATAAAAAGAAAAGTGCCAATAGTAAAACACAAATAATCTATAAAAGACGATATTTACTATTGGCATATAATTATAAATCTTCTCCGTTTGATTTATTATAACCGTTTTCGTAAAACATTGCAATGTGATATTTACCTAGATATTCAGATATCATGAACCATACAGGTTTCTTAAATGATTCATCTAAATAATGGTTGTACAAATCATAGGATGTATTAGCGTTGTCTAGATGAATAGACTTTTGGTAGAACACGGCTTCATAGCGTTTATTATGAACGTTAATATTATATGATATATCTTCATCGTTAGCTATAGTTTGTGAGTTTGGTGATAAATACTTGGTATTATTCTCGAATTGATGGCATAGGTTGTTAAACCGAATCCTTATAGAACTTTCATCAACCCCAATTCTGTCTAGTATCATAATTCGGTAAACTTTATTTTTGTTAGTTACAATATGTAGTTCTACATCCATTCCGTTGAACTCTCCTATTAAAACTTCTTTGTCGTAAGGGCTGTTACGAAAACCTTTGGATTTTAATTTTGATATCTTCGCGGTAACGCAAAGAAACAGAAGCAGTAATTCTGTATTTGCCACAGACCGGTCTGCCTGCCGACCTGTCAGCTATACGGCATGCACGCATGCGAGCTATACGGTCTTATTCCCGAAAACCTTACCGCATTCCGCAAACTTATCACTCCGAAGTCGGTAGAATTAAGAAAAAACAAACCTAAATGCAAAAAGTTGTATTATAACAACCTCAATACTGATTATTTTGATTACATTTGCCAAATAATGACAAATCATATTGTTATGATGTTTGCTCAACGAATTAAAACAGCAAGAGAAGAAAAAGGGCTGCTGCAAAAAGAATTAGCAACGGCACTTAATATTGATGTACCAATGTATAGTAGAATTGAACGTGGTAAGCGTCAGGCGAAAAGAAATCAAGTTGAAACTATTGCTTACATTTTGAATACGGATAAAGAAGAATTGATAGATTTGTGGTTAGCCGATAAGGTGTATTCAGTTATAGCAAATGAAACCAACCCCGACAATATATTAAATATTGTTCGAAAAGCATTGTAATATTATGAATAATATAGGGATACTTGGAAATGATGAGCATAAAATAATTCATTCTGATGCAATAATTGCTCTAAACGATTGCATTCCAGATAATTCAGTAGATCTAATTTTTGCAGACCCTCCTTACAACATCGGAAAAAACTTTGCAGGTTGTAAAGACAAATGGGATACAGATGAGGCTTATTTGGATTGGTGTTATAAATGGCTTGATATGTGTGTTAGGAAATTAAAACCTAATGGGGCATTCTATGTTATGACTTCAACCCAATTTATGCCATATTTTGATATTTTCCTCAGAAATAAGCTGACAATATTATCAAGATTGGTTTGGTCATATGATAGCTCAGGAGTCCAAGCAAAACGATATTTTGGTTCTATGTATGAACCTATTTTATTTTGCGTTAAAGACAAAATGAATTATACATTTAATGCAGATGATATTTTGGTAGAAGCCAAAACTGGTGCAAAAAGGAAACTTATTGATTATCGTAAAAATCCGCCACAGCCATATAATAGCGAAAAAGTCCCTGGCAATGTGTGGGATTTTGCTCGCGTTAGATATAGGATGGAAGAATATGAGAATCATCCCACACAAAAACCTATTGCATTATTGGAACGAATTATTAAGGCAAGTTCAAATGTTGGAGATTTAGTTTTAGACCCATTCTCAGGAACATTTACAACTTCATACGTAGCGAAAACATTAGGTCGTAGGTCTATTGGAATTGAGCTACAAGAAGATTATGTTAAAATCGGACTTCGCCGTTTGGATTTAGCGTCTGAATATAAAGGAACTATATTGGAGAAAGTAAATAAAGTATATAAGAATATTGCGCCAGACCCACAACAGCCAACTTTATTTTTTCAATAACGTTATGGAACACAGTTTTACACCAATAATAAAAACAATTCTCTGTAAATTGTATGGGGATTGTGGATTGGAGATATATGAGAAAAGTCTCCTAATTCAATATATAAATGAAAAAACGAAGTCAGCGAACAAAGGTTCGAAGTCTCGCTCTAGTTTCGCAAATTTATATGCAATATATGTAATTATCGAAGATTATATAAAGCATGGTTTTGATAAAAGCACGAAATATAAAAATTACGAGGGAGCTCAATTCACTAATTTATTAAGGAGACAAAGAGAACTTCCGTTCGGTAGTAAATTACAGAATCATGCTCTTAATAACAGAATGAATGCAGAGTTTCAGAAGTTCTTCCCTACATCTGATATAACTCCTATTTTAAGAAACTTAGAAACTAATAGATATTGGATTAATGAGAATTTGCTGATTGTTGGCAGAGGAAAAGAAAAGTACAATATAGCACAAGCTGTCATAGCCATTATTGATGAATATGTAAAAGTTAAGCAAGATTCTTTTCAACGTTTTATAGAACAATGTGAGATATTGCAGGACATTGTAGATAAAGACACTGAGAGTATTCATCGCTTCATTGTAGGTTTACTTGCCCCAAATGTAGATGCAAGATTATTTGAAATTGTCAGTTATTCGATTCTTAAGTTTTATTATAAGGAGCAGACCATTATATGGGGTTACTCTTTTGAGCAATTGAATGAAGAAAATCTTAAATTGTATAAGACTGGTAGAACCAATGCGAATGATGGTGGTATTGATTTTGTTATGCGTCCATTAGGCAGATTCTTCCAAGTAACAGAAACTTTAGACTTTAAGAAATATTTCCTTGACATTGAAAAGATAGAAAAATATCCTATTACTTTTGTTGTTAAATCAACTGACGATGTTGAAGCGTTAAAACAGAAATTGAGGACGGACGCAATTAAGATTTACGTTATTGAAAATATAGTAAACAAGTATCTTGAATGTATAGAGGAAATTATTAACATTCCTACTTTGTTGAAATATTTTCATGAATTAGAGCAAAGCGGAATGGCTTCCAATATCCTTAGTGAAATACTTTTACAAAGTAAAGTTGAGTTTAATTACGAAGAAGAATAGAACTTAATATGGAAGTTAATGTAAAACAAGCATTAAAAGTGTTTTTCTCAAAATCATCTTTTGAGATGATTTATTTTGAAGCGTTTGCTAGAATTGAGAGCATATATTGTTGTGGTAAATGGCAAATATTATAAAGTGTTGATAGGGTGAGGGGATTTTTTGCTGGGTGAGTCGTGATAGTTATGGAGTGTTGGCAGGTATTTGGCGGATATTTGCTAAATTTGCGGACTGAAAACATATATTATTGCGATGAACGAAACAGCTTTAAGCCAGCTATATCTGAAAGATACAGCCTTTAAGAATCTGATGCAACGCCGTGTGTTCAGCGTGTTGCTCATATCCTCGCCTTATGATGCGTTTATGCTGGAGGAGGACGGTCGTGTGGAAGAACAATTGTTTTTCGAGTACATGGCTCTGAATTTGAGTTCTCCTCCCCGCTTCACTCAAGTGAACGATTATGCGTCGGCATTGGAGCATCTTGCAATGAAGCATTACGACTTGGTGATTGCCATGCCGGGTGTGGATATAAGCGAAACATTCGTGAACGCTAAGGATATAAAACGTTTATATCCCGACGTGCCTATCGTAGTGCTTACGCCATTCTCGCGAGAGGTGTCGAGAAGGCTTGCCAACGAGGATTTCGGCGGAGTAGACTATGTGTTCAGCTGGCTTGGTAATGTGGATTTGCTGCTTGCTATCATTAAATTGCTGGAAGATAGGCTGAATGCCGACAATGATATTAACGAGGTTGGAGTTCAGCTCATATTGCTGGTGGAGGACTCTATCAGGTTCTATTCATCGGTGTTGCCCACTTTATATAAATTCTTGCTTCGTCAGTCACTTATATTCTCCACCGAGGCTCTTAATGAGCATGAGAAGATGATGCGATTGCGCGGACGACCTAAGGTGATGCTTGCTCGTGACTATGAGGAGGCTATGGCTCTTTATGAGAAGTTCAGCAATAATATACTTGGAGTAATCAGCGATGTGTCGTTCAAGCGCAACGGAGTTAAAGACCAGTTGGCTGGTATTAAGCTGGCGAACGAGTTGCGTAAACGTGACCCTTATTTGCCGTTAATCATCGAGTCGAGCGAGATTGCCAATGAAAAATATGTGAAAGAGTTCCACGGAACGTTTATCGACAAGAACTCAAAGAAGTTGCCGGTAGACTTAGGTCGTGCCATAATGGAAAACTTCGGATTCGGAGATTTCATAATAAAAAATCCTACCACAGGTGAGGAACTACTACGTATAAAGGACTTGAAGGACTTGCAGGATAGCATATTTTATGTGCCGGCAGAGTCGCTATTCTACCATGCCTCTTATAACGATATATCCCGCTGGCTATATTCCCGAGCCATGTTCCCTATTGCCGAGGTGATGAAGATGCACCGTTTTAAGGACATAAGCGAGGCTCCTGCCGTGCGGCAGCTCATATTCGACCTTATCGTGAAGTATCGCAAGATGAAGAATAGGGGAGTGGTGGCAATCTTCAAGCGTGACCGTTTCGACCACTACTCCAATTTCGCCCGTATCGGGCAAGGCTCACTAGGGGGTAAGGGTAGAGGTCTTGCGTTCATCGACTCTATAATAAAGAATTATCCTATCTGTGACAACTTCGATGGAGTGACGGTGCAGATACCGCGCACGGTAGTGCTTTGTACCGATGTGTTCGACGAGTTCATGGAGAATAATAATCTGTATCAGATAGCATTGAGCGATGCTCCTGATGAGGAGATTCTGAAAGCGTTCCTAAACGCTCACCTGCAAGAAAATTTGCTTGATGACTTCTATGCGTTGTTTGAGGTGGTGAACAAGCCGCTTGCCGTGCGTAGTTCCAGCTTGCTTGAAGATAGCCATTATCAGCCGTTCGCAGGCATATATTCCACCTATATGATTCCGTTGTTGAAAGATAAGGGCGAGATGCTCCGTCTGCTTTGTGATGCCATAAAGAGCGTTTACGCATCGGTGTTCTTCTCCGACAGCAAGGCGTATATGACTGCCACTCGTAACATTATCGATCAAGAAAAAATGGCTGTGATTCTGCAAGAAGTGGTGGGTACTGACTATGGCGATGTCTATTATCCCTCGTTCTCAGGAGTGGGGCGTTCGCTGAATTATTACCCTATCAACGATGAGAAGGCAGAGGAGGGCGTAGCCGAAGTTGCTGTAGGTCTTGGAAAATATATAGTTGACGGAGGACAAGCGTTGCGTTTCTCTCCGCATCATCCCGATAATGTGCTGCAAACGAGTACACTCGACTTGGCATTAAGGGACACGCAGACCCGCTTTTATGCTTTGGATATGAAGAATACAGCGGCTAAATTCAGCGTAGACGATGGTTTCAACATCAAGAAGATGCGTGTGCAAGATGCTGCTGCAAACGGTTCATTGAAATATCTGGTAAGCACCTACGACCATTACGATGGCGTGATACGTGACAGCGACTATGGCGAGGGGCGGCGTGTGGTTACATTTGCCAATATGCTACAGCATAAGTGTTTCCCGCTTGCCGAGATTGTGGCGTTCATGCTTGAACATGGGCAGACTGCGATGCAACGTCCGGTGGAGATAGAGTTTGCCGGCGTGGTGGAGCGTGGCATGACTGATGAGAGCGAAAAGAAGGGGCAAATCTACTGGTTGCAGATACGTCCGATGGTAGACCGCAAAGAGATGCTTGACGAGAATGTTGCCAATGTAGCCGATGATAAGGTGCTTATGAAGAGCGTTAACGCACTAGGTCATGGCATGATGGATAACATCTATTATGTTGTAATGGTGAAGCCTGGCAGGTTCTCCATGTCAAATAATCCGTACATTGCTCGTGAAATTGAAAAAATAAATCGTAACTTTACGCAGAATAACGATAATTACATCCTTATAGGTCCAGGACGATGGGGTTCAAGCGATGAGGCGTTGGGTATTCCTGTAAAATGGCCGCATATATCGGCTGCGAAGGTGATTGTGGAAACATCGTTAGAGGGTAATCGTATTGACCCTAGCCAAGGAACGCACTTTTTCCAGAACCTGACTTCGTTTGGTGTAGGCTATTTCACTATGGGTGACTCGTCAGATGGATATATTTGCGATATGGATTATCTAGATTCGTTGCCAGTGGTTGAGGAAACCGATAATGTGCGGGTTGTGAGATTTGAGCAACCTCTCGTGGTGGCGATAAATGGTAAAAAGGGTATAGGCGTAGTGCTTAAACCCGGTGAGATAGAAGATACAACAGAAAACGAACAATAGAAATTAGATATGTCGCTTTTAAGCAGCTTAAAAAGAGCGTTAGGACGCTCAAACGATGATGAGGAAGAAGATGACTATATAGCATATAGCTCGTCTTCCGACAGCGATAACACGTCTGGCAATAAGTCGGAGAATGATGAAACCAAGGCTACGAGTCATGTAGATGTAGTTAGTTTTAGCGATACCGATGAACTGCCTGAGGGCATTTTTGACGGACTTGTGGAGGTGGTGAACGCTAATTTGTCGCCTATGGTGCTAAAGTGCTTGGATGTGGAGGCTGAAAAGCGTTATCTCTATGAAACGCTTGGTTCTAAATTTAAAGATTTCATCAAGGCGACTCGTGAAAAGAGCCTTGACTATGCCCGTGGTGAATGGGAGCGTGAGAAAAGCGAGTTAAATAGCCGCATTGCCGATTATAAGGAACGGTGTGACACTGCTGAGAATGAAATGCAGGAAATGAAGGCTGTGAAAGTGAGCGAGGAGCGACAGAAGCAGGCTTTGAAAGAGCGTGTACGCAATTTGGAAGATAAGGTGGCGGCGGCTGAAGCCGAGAAAGAGCAATTTGACTTGGAAAACAAGAGTTTGCTAAATAAACTGAAAGTGTCGCAAGTAAAAACTGGGGCTTACGAAGAAGCAGAGGCTGAAATCGTGGAGCTTAAAGCCGAAATTGCACGTATGAAGGCTCAACCTCTAGACGGTTATGTACCAGCCGATGAATTGAAGGCTTTAGAAGATGAATTCAAGGGCAAAAATGAGGTGAATAACGCGCTGATTAATGAGTTGCGAGCCGAGGCTGCGAAGAATAAGGAAGAATTGGATGCTAAAGATGCTGAGGCTACGGAACTGAAAAAGCGATTGGAAGAATCGCAAGCCAGCCATTCTGAATTACAGGCGGAACTGGAAACAGTCAATAAGGCGTTAGAGGATACCCGTGCCGAGTTGAATGAGGCATCGGCTAGTTTGAGTATGCTTGACAGCATACAAGAGCAACTGGATAAAGTAGCAGATTTCAAGAAAAAGAAGGAAGATGAACTTGCCGAGTTGAGGGAAAAACTATTGGCAGTGGAGCTTGAGAAAGCGCAAGTCGTAGAGGCAGGTGATGCTCAATTAAAAGAACTTGAAGCGGCTAATGCCGAATTGAGCAAGCAACTGGACAAGGCTGAAGCTTTATTGAAAGAGCGTGCCGCAAAAGATGCTGGTAAGGCAGAAGAGGCAAAGGCGGTAGTCGAGAATTTGGAATTGCAATTGCAGTCGGCATCCGATAAGATTCAAGAGCAAGAACGACGTATTTCGGAATTGGAAAGTTCAGCCGAAGAATATAATGAAAGAATAGGAGCGTTGTCGCAAGAAAACACCGATACGCTAGAATTGTTACACAAGAAAGAAGAACTTCTAGAAAAGAAAAAGATTGAAGTAGATAGCGTAAAAGCTGAATATGATGCGTTGAAAGTGGCTTATGAAGCCGAGGTGAATAAGTTGAAAACCGATGATGTCGAAAAGACTAATAAGTTCCAAGCAGAGATAGCAGAGTTGCAGGCACGCTTGAATGTGAACGGCAAGATTGATGATTTCTTGGTTGATGACGACCTTCGCCATGCGGTTGAAGAAACATTTGACGTAAACTTTGAGGATAGCGGATTTGAGGAGTTTGAGTCGGTAGAGGAAGAAGCTAAAAAAGAAGATGTGAAAGAAATAGAGCCTGTAGTTACTGCTGACGAGCCTGACGAACTGGATGATATAGACTGGTTGATACCCGATACTGTGGAGTCTATCCAAAAAGAAGCAGAGATAAAGCAGGCAGCCGAAGCCGAGAGCCTGAAAGAGGAGCAGGGTATGGCTTCAAATGATGCTCAAATGTCGCTTTTCGGCTAATCATATCTCTGAGCATGGGATAATACCTTTGTGAAAAACTATGGGACTGATTCCTTTACTGGTTTCGGTTCCTAATTGTTTGTAACATTCCGCAAGTTAACATAGTTTAACTTGCGGGGGGTTAGCATTTTTTTAACTTTGCTTTAAAACTAAAATTGCTATCCTTATTTCTATGTTTTTTCAAAAAACGGAGAGTGATGGTTGCATTTTGTTGGTTGTTTAGGTCGTAAAGCGACAGTAGTTGGTAGATGTGATATAAAACTAATATTAGTTTAATGATGAGGAAAAGCATATTGTTATTGTCAATTTTGATAGTGTTTCTTAGCTCATGCAGTGATGATTTCGGGGAGAAAGGGAATAGAAACTCTGATATTATAGGCTTTGATGTAGCTTTAAATAATCAGTTCAATGTAGCTCACTCAAAGTCTATAGATTCTATAAAACATAGCAATGTGTCAATATCATTACTTGATCAAGAATTGAGAGGAGATTCTTTGTTTTTGATTACAATCGTGGAAGACTCTATTCCATCGAATATAGGCAAAGGTGAGAAAAACGCAAAAGTTGAAAGTAGAGGCAATGAGGTAACATCTGCAAGTATAGCCGATATAGGCGTGACAGCAAATCTATATAGTGGAGAATGGAACGATGGTGGCTATGATGCTGTAATGTATTTTTACGATGAAAAATTAGTGAGAACCAGCGGTTGGTCTACAAACTATTATTGGCCGGGTGACGATGGTATGCGAATGAGATGTTTCGCTTATTCTCCCTACGGCACAATAGATTTGTCGCAGAAAACAGGAACTCCGACATTTGTTTATGACGTGCCTGATGATGTTGCGAGTCAATCAGACCTTCTTGTCGCTTCCTGCGACGTGTTATGCCCTAATGGCCATCAACCAATAGATCTGTCTTTTGCCCATGCGCTGACAGCTGTGAAATTTGAGATAGCCAATACGGTGGAGAAAATCACAGTGAAAGCCGTGAGAGTGAAAGGGGTCTATTACAAAGGCACTTATACATACCAATACTGCGGAATCAATAAGGATGATAATGATGACGCTACGCCTAATAGCGACATAGGGAATTGGGATGTAGATGAAACTGATGATAAGAAAACTTATGAAATAAGTGAGCTTAATAAACAAATCATAGGAAGAACAAGCGAAAACGTTCCTTTAAATGAAAGAGAGCTCGTGATGATGTTGATGCCGCAAAGTCTTCCTGAAGGTGCTTTAATCGAGGTGGATTTGAAAGATGATGTTACCGGTTGGGAAGGTACAATCAAAGCGAGTATTGCAGGAGATATGTGGGAAAAGGGAAAATGCGTGAAATATGTTATATCCACCAAGGATATTGTAGTGGAATATCATTTTGATGTAAAAAATAATGAAGAGAATGAGTTCCCTTATTATGGGGGAACTAGCCGTCTTATCGTGGATAGCTATAAGTTAACAACGCATGTGGGAGGATCTCTGAAAGAAAATATAGGGTGGACTGCTAGCGCGGTTGGTCATATAGAACTGGATAAATACTCAGGCGGTGAATCAATCTATGTGGACACCATAAATTATATATTAGGACCAGCTCCGATAGATGAAAGCTCTACACATGGAGCTTTGCAGGGCGTTGTTGAATTAGGCTCATACAAAGCTCCTTACGACCTCTCCATCGAAAGTGGCTCGCGCAATACGGCCAATTGTTATATTGTAGGGGCTCCAGGATTTTATAAATTACCGTTGGTTATTGGGAATGCCATACAAAATGGCGCGCAAAATAATAATTCTTCAGGAACTCCGAGATTTCATGGAGATGCGTATTATAATTATTTAGGTGAATCGTGGTTGAGATACCCGGAGGTGTATAAGACTCAGAATGGAGCGGAGATTGCAATAGGGGAACCGTATATTGTATGGCAAGATGCGCCCGGCTTGGTTTCCGGCTTAAGACTTGTGGAGGATAGTGAATATAAATATTTAGCATTTGAGGTTAATAGAGATTATATCTGTGATGGAAATGCTGTGATAGCGGTGAAAGATGAGAATGGCGATATTATGTGGAGCTGGCATATATGGGTGTCGCATTATAAGGCGCGTTGGGATAGCTCTATAGAGCCTAAAGAAAAAGAAATACATAACAAATTATATGGTAAGTTGAATAGCGATGGTGATCTGGTCGACGAAAATAACAATGTGTTGTTTGAAGATCCGTTTAAACATAAAGAAGAAACTGATATAACAGATCTAGAAATAGCTCATGGCAGTTATTCGTTTGCAATGTTGAGCAAATATATAGGTTTTTGTGGTTGCGAAGTGAAAAAATATGGTGGCACAAACGTAACCGTAGAACTGAAACAGGTAGATGCTGGCGGTCAAGAAAAAACTGTAGAAATCAATTATGCTGATAAATCTATTTCTACTGCTTATAATGCGTGTTATTATCAATGGGGTAGAAAAGACCCAATGAGGCCTTGGGGTGAATATAAGGATGATAATGGTTCGTTCGATAATCATAAGACTTGTTTTGGTAATGATGGATTGCCGTTAGGCGATGAATATTTCTATGAAGATGAACCAGCTGCAGATATTGCGACAACGATTAAGAATCCGGCAAAATTTTATGGAGCTTCTACCTCTGCGATTACATGGTGCAGTAGGTTGTCTGGTAATACGGATTTTTCAACTACCAGCTATGAGAATTTATGGAATGCCAATAATTATTCAGGGGATGGATCTTTCCCTCGAGGGACAACTATAAAGGATTTGGTTTCTATTACTGATGTGGTTAAGACAATTTATGATCCATGCCCAGCGGGGTATGAAATCCCTCGTAGTGATGCGTTTACAGGATTCTTGTTGGACAATAAAAGTGATGACAAGCAAGTGTCGGGTAGTCCAGAATATTATCAAGGATATTATTATATAGATGATGAGGGGAATTATGCGTTTTCATTAAATTTTAAGTATGATGAGCAAATAGGTAATAGTGACAGTAATAATAATGGCAATATGTTGAGAGAGCCAAATCCGTGTGCCTTCGTGAGCGGATATCAAGAATATGGGTATTGGTTTCGCCCCGATGTGAACGGTGCTGGAAAATGGGATGGAAGTTTTAATGCCGAAGAAAATACAGAAGAACAAGCCGCAATTTACGATGATTGTTTGTTGATGTATGCGTTAGGGGTAAAAGGTGGCTCTGATACGTCAAATGGCTCGGTAAAAGAGTTTAGGCACATGGGAAATGCTCTTACGGCAACATTAGTGGATAAACCAAATGACGGTAATAACGCTTTGCCTTCTAGATTGTATTTCTTTCATGACCATAATGGGTGGTATCCAATTGATAACACAGATTGTAAAGGACATACGGTGCCGACAGACCAAACCGGCTGGACTTCTCATGTGACGGAGGCGTTCTATAATTATGATGGTGCGATTTCTTCTATTGGAACAACGTCAAATAGAATTATAACTGTGGCTTCGAGCACTTATAATCTAGGATTTACAGTTTTACCTGCTAAAACTGGAGCGAATGGAGTAAGAATCACAAAATAAAAAGTGTTTTTTACTATTCTTTGACCGATTGGAGCTTGAAAAATTCTGTTGCTTATCTAACAAAATGAAAAACTACCCTTTTGGGTATTTCGTGGGGAGTGTTTCCGGAATATTTTTGCAGAAAAAATATGAATATGGAAGAAAGGTATCAACAAAACAGAATTTACATCTCTCCCGAAGAACAATTGAAGGTGAAACACGCTCGCGTGTTGTTGGGAGGAGTAGGCTTAGGCAGCGTGATTGCAGAATGTGCGTTACGGCTGGGCTTTGAAACGATTACGCTTATTGACAGCAATAAGGTAGAGTTGCATGACCTTAACAGGCAGAACTTCAGAACGGCTGATGTCGGTGAATACAAGGTCGATGCTTTAAAAAGGAGGTTGGAAGAGATTAATCCATCGGCTAAAATTACGGCAATTAAAGATTCGATAGGCGGTGAGGATATTGAAGAGCTGGTGAAAACGCATGACGTAGCTATAAATGCGTTGGAATTTAGGTCCGATGTCCCATTTGTATTTGACAAAGCCTGTAAACAGTACAATATTCATGTAATTCATCCTTATAATATGGGTTGGGCTGGGTTGACTACTGTTGTTGACCCAAGCGGAAAGCAATTGGATGAGTTAAGCAAAGATTGGCATAGCTTTGAAACGCAGTTGGCGAAATATATCGCTGATTATTATCGCTATTGGGGCGGACCTCAATTATGGCTGGAGGATGCTTTGGAACAGGCGAAGCAAGAAGCGGCAGAGTTGCCTCAATTGGCTGTGTCATCATGGATTGTTGGCGGACTTGTGGCAAACTTGCTGTTTGACATTGTGACGGGCAAGAAATACAAACATTATCCGCAATTCTATTTTTTGTCGGCAAAAAGCGTGTGATTAGAAAATCAGGTAATAACAATTAAATTTTAAAGTTATGAAGAAAGCTATAGTTAACAGCCTTTATTGTTTGTTTGTTTGTTTGTTTGTCGCTTGATGCGTCAGCAACAGTAGTAAAAGGAACAATATCCAATGATGAGCCGGATATGATATATTCGGTGTATGTGACCCCTACAGATACCCTTGCAAATAAGAAAGCCGTGTTTAGCGGTTTTGAGAAAGAAATTAATGTCCCTATTGAGCCGATTAACGGAGATGTTACGGTAACGTTGAAATCGTCTGGCTATAAAGATTGGACTAAAAAATACACTGATATTGATAGTCTGTCAATATTGGATTTAGGAAAACTACAGTTAGAGCGTGCTTATACACTGAACGAAGTCGTAGTAAAAGCCCCTAAATTGAATGTCGAAAGTGATGGTGCCGATTATACGGTCCGAAACCTGTCGGGTACGATAATGGGCAATGCCGGAAATGGCATTGATATGCTTAGGTGGACTCCCGGAGTGATGGTGAATATGAACGATGAAATATCTGTGATAGGCAGAGGGGCGGCAGAGATTTATATAAACGATAAGAAAATAATGAATAAATCAGAGCTAAGAGCGTTAAGTTCCAGTAATGTAAGTAAAGTAGAGATAATACGTGAACCTGATGCGAAATATAGTTCGCAAACCGCATGTGTTATAAAGATTTACACCAAGAAACCAATAAAAGATTATTTAGCTGCGAGTCTGACCGATGCAGTGGATATAAAGCAAAGGGTTAGCAATGTGACCAACCTGAATATTGACGGTAAAAACGGTAAATTATCGGGAAACGTTTCTTTGAGTTATACCCTTGGCAACTCTGAAGGAAGAAGTAACAGCCATACATTCATTACCCAAGAAGATGGTTTATATGAGAAAACAGATTCTTCTAATTATTCGGCAAAAGCCCATGTTTGGAATGTTTTTGCAGGCTTGAATTATGAATTGAATAAGAAAAGTGTTTTGGGAGTGCAATATAATGGGGCTTTCACTAGAACCGACATGAAAATCAGTGATATGTTACATATCTCCGACAGAGATAATAAATACTCAATTTGGAATACTGCTACAATGGATTATGATAATGACAAGCATAGCATATCGGCAAGCTATCAATGGACTAGAAACAAGACCTCTAAACTTTTGGTAATAGCCGATTATGCAACAACAATCCATAACGACCGCAAGAATATTGACGAAAACAATCTGCAAACGGGAAACAACAAAAGCAGTGTGATAAAAAATGTAAATGACTATGATATTTACACTTTGTCGGCTGATTATAATTTTTCATCGGGCAAACTTAAAAGTACTATGGGTGCAAATGCCGGTTACGTAAACAGCATAGGAGATGTTATAATGAATGGTGACATTCAAGGAAGCGATAGGGATAACAGCTATGTTTCATTGTATTATACATTCTCACGTCGCTGGAATAAATTTACTTTAAAAGGTGGTGTTCGATATGAGTATGACAATACGGAAACTAAAATATTTGAC
>CAZSHA010000019.1:0-33308 GCA_964606575.1 uncultured Muribaculaceae bacterium
TCTACCGAAATTTTACAAGAAATTAATAATCCGGTTACTTTAATTGAGATATTTAACACAAAACCACCAACAGACGCTCATCTAACCTTTTTTGGCTCTTTATTTATTGCATTAATAATAACTTTTATTCTTATTTTTGTACAATGAAATTTGTTGTAATACCACAAACCGATTGATTATGATTTTAGATAAAATAAGTTCTCCAGACGACATAAAGACACTATCTTTGGACGAAATGAACGCCCTAAGCAACGAAACACGGACAGTACTTCTCAACAAGCTAAGCATGAAAGGTGGACATATAGGTCCTAACCTAGGCATTGTAGAGGCAACTATTGCGATGCATTACGTTTTCAATTCTCCTACCGACAAAATTGTATTTGACGTATCACACCAAAGCTATCCTCACAAAATATACACAGGGAGAAAAGAGGCTTTCACCAATCCGGAGAAATACAACGATGTTTCTGGATACTCCGAGCCTTCGGAAAGCGGGCATGATCACTTCATCATAGGCCACACATCAACTTCAATAAGTCTAGCATGCGGTCTTGCCAAGGGACGCGACCTACAAGGTGGCACATGGAACGTGATTGCAGTTATAGGTGACGGTTCATTGAGCGGAGGCGAAGCTATGGAAGGTCTTAATGTTGCAGCTGAGCTGAACAGCAACCTAATTATTATCGTCAACGACAATCAAATGTCAATAGCCGAGAATCATGGCGGGTTATACAAGAATCTTCAAGAGCTAAGAGAGAGCAATGGCAAATGCGAATGCAACATTTTCAAATCGTTCAATTTAGACTACATCTATGTAGACAGAGGTAATGATATAGAATCTCTTATCACGGCCTTTAAACAAGCAAAAGACGTTACCCGCCCTATTGTTATACATATAAACACAATTAAAGGCAAAGGCTACAGCTTTGCCGAAGCCGACAAGGAAACATGGCACTGGGGTATACCTTTTGATATCGAATCGGGCAAATCTCTCAACAATGACGATAACGATGACTACCATAGTCTTACTGCTAAATTCTTGCTTGACGAAATGAAGAAAGACGACAGACTAGTGGCAATCACGGCTGGTACGCCTGCCGTAATGGGTTTTGGATTAAGAGAACGGGCAAAAGCAGGCAAGCAATTTGTGGATGTTGGCATCGCTGAGGAAACTGCTGTAGCAATGGCTTCCGGCATAGCCAAAGCCGGAGGTAAGCCAGTATGGGGCGTATATAGTTCTTTCATCCAACGCACCTACGACCAATTGTCGCAAGACTTGTGTATCAACAACAATCCCGCCACCATCCTAGTGTTTATGGGATCACTTGTGGGAATGAACGATGTGACACATCTCGGATTTTTCGACATTCCGCTTATCAGTAACATTCCTAATATGATTTACTTAGCTCCAACATGTAAAGATGAATATATTGCTATGCTGAAATGGAGTTTGGACTATACTGGTCACCCAGTTGCAATACGTGTTCCTGTTGCTAGGATAACCGAAAGCGGCAACACTTTCGACACCGATTACAGCAATCTGAACAAATACAGGATTACCAAGAAAGGCTATAAGGTTGCAATTTTAGGTCTTGGATCATTCCATGCTTTAGCTGAAAGCACCGCAACTCTATTGAAAGAAAAGACTGGCATAGAAGCTACCATTATCAACCCTAGATTTATCACTGGCGTTGATGCTGAAATGCTAGAGCAATTAAAACATGACCATTCGCTGATAGTAACCCTCGAAGATGGAGTGTTAGACGGAGGTTTTGGCGAAAAAATTGCCAGATACTATGGAGCTGATAATATTAAAGTGCTGAACTTCGGAGGAGTGAAAGAATTTGCCGACCGATATAACCGCAAAGAGTATCTCAGCAAAAACGGACTCACTAAAGAACAAATAGCCGCTGATATAATTTCGCACATACTATAAGGCGTTATTTTATAGCATCAATAATCATTTCCATGAATACAAGGGCAAAGGTAGAAATTTCTTTTATAATTATTGTGATTATCATTAAATTTGTACCGTTTTTGTTAACACAATCAAAGCAAACTTATGTGGATAGCTCTGGCAATCTGTTCGGCACTCTGCCTTGGTATTTACGACATATTCAAGAAAATATCGGTTAAGAATAACGATGTCTTAACCGTGTTGATGCTAAACACGCTATTCGGCAGCATGTTGCTATCACCTATAATAGCGAGCAACATCATTAACGGCACATGGGGATTGGGTGGTATTCCGCACAATCACCTGTTAATCATAGTAAAATCACTAATCGTATTGTCATCTTGGATTTTAGGTTACTTCTCCATAAAACATTTACCAATCACAATAAACGGACCGATTAGTGCTACTCGCCCAGTACTAGTCTTATTAGGGGCTGTTGTTATATTCGGAGAGCAATTGAACCTGCTGCAATATGCTGGTATTCTACTCGGTTTCTGCTCGCTGTTTTTCATAAGCCGAATCGGCAAGAAAGAAGGATTTTCGTTGAAGCATAGCCGTTGGCTATGGCTATGTTTCGCATCCACCGTTATGGGAGCTATCAGCGCGCTCTACGACAAATATCTGATACGCAGTCTTGAACCGTTGGAAGTCCAAGCATGGTATTCACTATATCAATTCATCATAATGACCATTGTTATTATGATTATAAAGAAAACGACAAAAGAAAAACGGGAACCTTTTAAATGGCGATGGACAATTCCGGGAATCGCCCTATTTCTAACGATAGCTGATATAGCCTACTTCTACTCTCTATCAATTGACGGAGCCATGATTTCAGTAGTGTCGATGATACGACGAGGCAGTGTGCTTGTATCATTCTTTTACGGCATCACCGCACTGCACGAGAAAAATGTTCGCCTAAAATTAGCCGACCTAAGCCTACTCCTTATAGGACTCGTCCTCCTCATCCTCGGCAGCAACAGATAACATTTCTTGAAGAATAAAGTCTATACATTAATATAAACAAGTCGTTTGATGACGTGTTTCCCGAAGATTCTGGCAAATTCAAACCTTTTTATTTTGTTTCTTATAGCTTAAACACTAATTTTGCAATATATAACAACATAAATATATCATTAACATCATGTCAATTCTTAAACCGAACATGCCCATTGCTATATGTTGCGACCACGCAGGATTCGACACAAAGCAGGCTGTTATCGAATATTTAAAGCAAGAGGGTATAGAGTACAAAGACTTCGGAACTTACAACACCGATAGTTGCGATTATCCCGATTTTGCACATCCTTGTGCTGAAGCCGTAGAGAAAGGCGAATGTTACCCTGGTATCGGAATATGTGGAAGTGGCGAAGGCATCAACATGACCCTAAACAAGCACCAAGGTGTGCGTTCTGCACTTTGCTGGATTCCTGAGATTGCAAAACTAGCTCGCCAACACAATGATGCCAACGTTTTGGTAATGCCAGGTCGTTTTATAAGCAACGAGCAGGCTCTAGACATTCTTAAAACATTCTTGAATACCGATTTTGAAGGTGGCCGTCATTGTCGCCGCATCGACAAAATCCCAGTAAAATAACCAACTACCATTTTACGGAAACAACAGCCCCGCCACAAGGCATATCACATTTGAAAGGCGGATGCAACTTTGATATAGAAATTTCCCCAGCTACGGTTGCGGGAAATTCTTTTTTTATAGCTCGTATTATCCTGCCTGCCACATGCTCAAGCAATTGCGAAGGCTGTTTCATCTCTCGCTCGACTATAGCATATAAAGCGGCATAGTTAAGCGTGTCATCCAAGTTATCCGACTCCAATGCACGCTCAAACGGATAGCTTACTTCTAACGTAACTTCAAACATATTACCCACTAGGCGTTCTTGCTCTGCAACGCCATGATGAGCATAAAACCGTAACCGCTCCAGTCTTATCTTAGTTTCCATTTTCTGCAGCATCTTCCTCTTGTTCTACCCATACGTATGCACCTATATCAAGACTATCACGCTCAAAACGGTTAATACCAAACCGGTCTAATGCAGCTTTCTGAGGACAGAGGTTCTTATCTCCCCCACCTATCGCATCACTACCGTTCTTCACTCTGTAATCAAAGATATATTCTTCACGCACGGTGAAAAACTCCGCCTTAGCATCCCACTTACAACTAATAAAATTCTCGTCGTCCTCTCCAGCCGACTTGAGTAAACAATTACGCAAATACACTTGTGAACCCGCCAAATCGCCTATATTCAAATCGCTGGTGTTGCCATACAACACACAATTGTCAAATGTAGCATCCATCAACGGCACGCCTTTCACTTCATTCTCGGGCAACACATAATCAAGGTAAAGTATAGGACCGCTTATTGCACTAAACAAATAATAATTAGCAAGCGTGCAATTAACAAAGCGTGTCTTACCCCCAACCAGCGCAACCACACTACCCGCCGCATCGCTAAATTCAGTGCCTTCAGCCTCAATCCAAGAGTGCAAAGACGTAAGTACCGATGAAGAAGAATTGTGCAACACGCTATTAAATAAATGCAACTTCATGCGATCAAGCACACCACAAGAATCTACAGCAACGCCCCATGAAGATCCACGCATAAGCACATATTGCATCTCATTGTCGAAACTTTCGGGAGCAATGAAAACCCCTCCCCATTGTCCAGACATTATGTCAAAATCTATATCTCCCACAACATTGTCGGTGCGGTCGCCACGTAAAGTTATCGGAGCCTCTTGCGTTCCAACCGCATCTAGCGTTCCACGCACATTGACAAACGCTCTATCATGAAAACATATTGTAGCACCTGGTTCAACGGTCAACTTTGCCCCCTCCTCAACAACCAACGAATCAAAAATAACGTATGGTTTATCAGCATAGATCCGTGTATCAGCAGTTATCACCTCTCCATGTTTCCTAATTACGTCTTGCCCCCAAGCTGTAATTAGAACCTTTTGCGTTACCCCATTAGTCACAAATTGCACTTTATCTTGTATCTCGATAGGGTTATTCTTGTCCGTTGGATCTATATAAGCCTCAACAAACACGAAAATACTATCTTCTCCCCTTATTTCCACATCATGGAACTCTTCACCAGTACGTCCATCCACATTCAAATAGAATTTTCCGCCACTTGTACCCTCCAACTTCACCGAGGATATGCTTATCATCTTTTTATGGCGGTTATAGACCGTAAATTTCTTGGTTGGAGTACCTAGATCAGTAAACACGGTATCAAAAGCCAATGTATCACAAGAAAAAGCCAACAAATCGTTACTGCTTGTCGTAAAGCCATCTTCTATACATGATGTTGCTATTGCCGACAAGCCGACAAGCACCGTATATAATATATACCTTAAATTTCTCATTAAACTTTCTTTATTTTGATAACTCTGTTATCCACTATAAACAATAACTTTATCAATAAAATAACGGAAATCATCAAGTTATATTATACTTGCCACAGAATCAAATCGCCTTATAAATAAAGCGGGAACATGCCAACGCACATTCCCGCTTCGCAATCCATCTTTTAGTATTATTTCTTGTCAACATCTTTCAACAACTCGTCAACCGCCGCTTTTAATTGCTCGTCATATCCTGTTACTATCTTTTCAGGAGAATTTGCCACTTTCACGTCTGGCTCTAGTTGTTTGTTTTCCAAATAGCTTCCATCGGCAGTACGATAACCAACGATAGGAATACCGAACACCAAAGTTGGGTCTTGCAATGTTTCCCAAGACACACTGGTCATTGTTCCCGGAACTGGCATTCCCACCAACTTACCTATATTTCCGAACTTATACACCCAAGGCGTACCGTGAGCATTACTGTAATTAGCCTCGCATTGAACCATTATACTAGGTTTATTCCAACGGCGACTAGGCATATCGCAAGCCTCACGACCACGTATCACCTGTGTCAAATACTTTTTACCGCTAAACAGTACCTCAACATCTTCATGAAGTCGACCTCCACCATTGAAACGTGTATCTATCACTATACCTTCCTTATGGTTAAACTTACCAAGAACATCTGAATATATAGTGCGATAAGAGCCGTCGTTCATCGATTGTATATGCACATAGCCTAAACGACCTCCCGACCAACGTTCAACATCAGCCTCACGCTGTTTCACCCAACGCTTGTACAACAGACCGTTAAAAGCCGCTTTCGTAATAGGCAACACCACTTCGTCCCAACGAGTCCCGTCAGTTGGATTGTATATCGAAACAAGTGTTTTCTTATTCACAAGACCATTCAAAATCACCGACATATCAGTATCAGCATTGATTTCTTCACCATTTATTTTCTCGATTACGCAACCAGCAACCAACTTAGTATTTTTATGGTCAAACGGGCTTTTTTCAACAATTTCTGCCACTTTTAGTCCTTTCCCATCATATTTCCAGTCATATAACAAACCTAAGTTAGCAGTTGCCTCGCCACCACCGCCAGCACGATAGCTAGCACCAGTGTGAGAAACATTAAGCTCTCCTAAAATCTCGCTCAACATATCGGCAAAATCAAAATTATTATTGATGTGAGGCAAGAACTTAGAATAATCCTTATACATAGCATCCCAATTTACGCCATGCATATCCACATGATAGAAACGCTTTTTCTCTTGTTTCCACACATGGTCGAACATATAAGCTCGCTCAGCGGCTAGATCCATTTTTACTTCAGCAGTATAAGTGATAGGCGTCATTTTACCGCCTGCACCTAGCTTACTCATAGCACGACCACCCAACAAGAATAGCGTTTTGCCATCTTTGTCGCTATCAAGTCCGGAAGCCTGAGAAGAACCCACTTTTTGTTGTTCACGTTTACGCAAATCTATTTTCATCACGTCATATCCTCTTACACCTGACGTAGTATAATACAATTCCTCTCCATCGCCAGTAACGATAAAGTCGGCAATATCAGAAGAGTTACGTGTCACTCTCACGATTCGGTCACATATTCCGTCAAGTTCTACTACAATTTCTTTCTTCTTGTCATCTTTCTTGTCAGAGCCTTTATCATCAGATTTTTTATCATCTTTCTTTGATTTCTTGTCATCTTTCTTCTTGTCCTTTTTCTCCTTATCTTCTTTATCTTTCTTTTGTTGTTTTTCTAGCTCTTTCCGCAACTCATAGTCTTCCTTGCTCAACTTATATTTATCATAAGCGTCTTGATTCATGAAGACCATCATAACATCGGCAAGAGAGCCCCACGAAGCATGGCTACGCATTCCATAACGGTCGGTATAGAACACTAGAGCGTTTCCATCCATAGCCCAACGAGGATTTCCGCTGAAATATCCGCTACCCGTAATGTTGGTTATCTCACCGCCTTGCGAGCTAACTATAGCCACATCTGTGTATGGGTCGTGACCATTTCCAATAATCTCAAGAGCAAACCATTTTCCATCAGGCGACCACGCATAATAGAAACCGCCATCAGTCCTATACCAATATTTTCCATCGGTCACTTGACGTATCTTCTTGGTCTCAAAGTTATATACCATCAATTTGTTACGATCCTCAATAAACGCCAACTCTTTCCCATCAGGCGAGTAGCTTGGATAAGTACGTTCCACTTTATTGTTTGGCAACAGCGGTTCTTCTTTTATCGCTGTGGCATTTGGAAAGTTCAAATCATCTTTTCGTTCTATTTCAGCCGTATACAGCTGCCAGTTTCCTCCACGTTCGCTTGCGTATGCTATTTTACGGTTTTCAGGATGCCAAGTGATTCCTGCTTCTGCTGCAGGCGTATTTGTTATTTTCTTAGTAGTATTATATTCTACCGATGTAACAAAAACCTCACCTCTCACAGAGAATGCAACCTGCTTTCCATCAGGTGACACTACAGAACCTCCTGCACCGCTCGTTGCCTTAGTTATCATCGGCTTGTTCTCATCGTCACGCACAATATCTATTTTAACCTTGCGAGGGGACTTGCCTAGCGCTTGAGTATATATTTCACCGTCATAGGTAAAACACAACATGTTATTATTGCTAGCCGACAAGAAACGCACTGGATGAGTCTTAAATGCGGTAACAGCTTTCACATCTTTCGGATTATCCAAAGGGAATGAATACACATTAAAAGAGCCACCGTTACGCTCGCTCAAAAAATACACCGTCTTTCCATCGGCTGCCAACACAGGATTCCTATCCTCACCAGCACGGTCGGTTAGATTGGTATGTTTGCCGCTAGCCACATCATAACGCCATATATCACGAGTTATCGAAGATGTGTGATGCTTGCGTAGGGGGTCTTCAAATCCCTTCTGATCCTGATATAGGAAGAACTTGCCAGACTTGTCATAATTAACCGTTTCGGCTGGAGTAGCAAGAATTTGCTTAGTGCTTCCTCCATCCACTTCCACCGAATACAATTCAGTCATAGCGTTTGTTGGGAACATCGCACTTTCCGCAGGGTCTTGTATAGATGCGACAAACAACACCGATTTTCCATCGGGTGTAAATGCTGTAGGAGTTTCTGAAACAGAATTTGTGGTAAGCCTTTTTGCCGAGCCTCCGTTAGCCGACATCACATATACATCAAAATTGCCATTACGGTTGCTTGAAAAAGCAATCTTACTTCCGTCAGGACTCCACACTGGGGCACAATCGAATGCTGACTGCGTTGTCAACTGAACAGCCGAGCCTCCAGCAGCGGCAACTTTATAAACATCCCCTTTGTAACAGAAAACTATCTCATTCCCATTAGGAGATATGCTGGCTTCACGCATCCATAAAGGCGTTACCGCACTTGCTGCAATAAATGACGAAGCCATTAAAACACTTAAAGCTAATTTCTTCATAACAGTTATATTTTTAATTTCTTTTTATCTTAGTTTCAATCTATCTGCCAAAAGCAACGTATCAGCTACAAATTTAACACTTAATTTGTTTATTTCCACACTTTACACTATCTTTGAATTATACTTTAACATCATAAATACAATTATTATGAATTTAAAAACTTTAATATTAAGCTCAATTCTCATGCTCGCTTCATCTTCAATAGTAGCTCAAGACATTCAATTGCCCGAGCCTACACGCAAAGGCGGTATGCCTCTTATGGAAGCTATCAACAACCGCAAGTCTACTCGAGAATTTTCAAGCCACACACTCAGCAAGCAACAACTTAGCGACATGCTATGGGTAGCATGCGGATATAACCGCCCGGATAAACGTACCGTAGCTACAGCCTTGAACCGACAAGAAATGAGCGCATACATCGTCACTCCAGAAGCCATTTATAAATATGAGCCTCAAAAGAACATGTTGATTCTTGTCAACAAGGGCGACCACAGAAACGTATTCGCAATGCAAGACTACGCAAAACAGGCTCAATTAAACGTAGCTCTTGTAGCCGACCTTTCAAAGCAAGATAAAATAGAATTTGCAGGCATGACAGTGGGAGCAATGAGCAACAACATATATCTATGGTGCGCGTCCGAGGGACTTAACACCGTCACTAGGGCTAGTTTTGACCAAGCTGGGATGAAAAAAGCGTTGAAACTAAACGAAACAGAACAAGTACTGCTCGTTCAAACCGTAGGTAAATAAGACTTCGGCATGCGATATTACATTTTTCTTATATTACTTTCATTTTGTATAGTTTTTGCTGGATGCGAAGCTCCCGACGACTCTGAAAATGGGGCGATAACCATTTTCAACCTTTCAAAAAAGGATACTACCGCCGAAAATAACACCGATGTCATTTACAGAGTAAAGACTAAAGGTGTAGGGGGATATTTAGCTAAGGTCTTCAATGACAAGAACGATTTACAATTATCGGCTGCACAAGCCATAGGAATCGACCCAGTAGAATCGTTGCGTGATGCCTATTATTTAAAGAAACCGCTCAAACGTATTGCCACATGCGACGATTTCGTACTTGACTCACTTACACATTCTATGCCTTACCTTGTACCCAAAGCAGCCCAATTATTACATGATATAGGAAAAGCTTTCTGTGACACAGTGCTTTCCAGAAGCGGACACAAATGCCAGATGATAGTGACAAGCGTGCTACGCACCGATAATACCGTAAACAAATTGCGACGGCACAATATCAACGCAACCAGCACTTCTTGCCACCGATATGGCACAACATTCGACATAAGCTGGACTCGTTTCAACTATTGCGACCCTGATTATATCATGTACACCGAAGATTTAAAGAACATTCTAGCCGAAGTCTTGTTTGTATTGAGAAAACAAGGGCGTTGCTATGTGAAATACGAACGTAAACAAAGTTGTTTTCATATAACTGCACGATAAAACATTAACTCATGGGCAATCTATATTCAGAACATATTAACAATTACGCGAAAAAACTCGGATTACATCAATTAAATATTAAGGCGGCACTTATCGATATGGATGGCGTGTTATATGACTCTATGAAATATCACACCATCGCATGGCAAAGGCTGGCGACCGACCTTGGTATTGACGCCACACGTGAAGAGTTTTATCTCTATGAGGGCATGACTGGAGCAGCCACTATCAATTTGCTTTTCAACCGTGCGTTCGGGAAAAGCGTAGATACCGAAGAAGCTAAACGGTTATATGCTATCAAAGCCAGATATTTCACCGAAATAGGTGAAGTGGAAATGATGCCGTATGCCGACAAAATGTTGAACATTTTACGTGACAACGGAATTGACAGGGTACTAGTGACTGGCTCGGGGCAAGCATCTATACTTGAAAGGCTCAGTATCGACTATCCTGAAATATTTGATGAAGACAAACGTGTCACGGCTCATGATGTCACAAATGGCAAGCCGCACCCGGAGCCATATTTGAAAGGTATCGAAAAAGCCAAATGCAAGCCACACGAATGTATCGTTATAGAAAATGCGCCACTAGGTGTTCAAGCAGGAAAGGCGGCAGGCTGTTTCACCATAGGCATCACAACAGGTCCTATACCACAAGAGGAAATGAGCAAGGCTGGAGCTAATATTATTTTCTCATCAATGAAACAGTTTGCCGAAGATTTGCCCGAACTTATCAATACATTGAGGGTTACTAATATATAAACAAGAAGAAAGTATATGCCACAAAATATAATATTCACAAACGAAGTAAACACCGCACTCGAAAAGGTGTTGAGTGAAATGGATTTCAACAAACTATTCGTGCTTACCGACGTAAACACCGAACATTTTGTTGCTCCTAAATTCAGCGAATCGCTATCTAAATATAATGCCACGCACATCACCATAAAGGCTGGAGATATGAATAAAAATATCGTTAGCCTTACGCAAGTGTGGAAACAACTTGGAGAGAACAACGGCACACGCCGCTCAGTCTTAATAAATCTAGGCGGAGGAATGGTGACCGACTTAGGCGGATTTGCCGCCTCAACGTTCAAAAGGGGTATACGTTTCGTGAACATTCCCACCACACTGCTAAGCGCAGTCGATGCAGCCGTAGGCGGAAAAACCGGTATCAACTTCAATAATCTAAAAAATGAAATCGGAGTGTTCAATGAAGCTGATAGCGTAATTATATCTACGCTTCCTCTAGACACCCTACCGATAGAAGAAGTGAAATCTGGTTTTGCCGAGATGCTCAAACACGGTTTATTGAGCAGTAAAGAAGTTTTCGACAAGTTACTAACCTACAATTTCGACAAATATGACGGTTCAAAACTTTTATACCTACTAAAGGAATCGGTGAACGTGAAAAGAGAAATCGTGCGTCAAGACCCACATGAAAAAGGACTACGTAGAGCATTAAACCTAGGTCACACCGTGGGACACGCTTTTGAGAGCCTAGCAATGAAGCGTAAAGAACCTATCCCACACGGCTACGCCGTAGCATGGGGTATGATTGTAGAATTAGTGTTGTCGCACATGGCTCTCGATTTCAACAGCGAAATATTAAATCAATATGCTAAATTTGTTTATGAAAATTATGGAGCATTCGACATCACTTGCGATGACTATCCAGAACTTGTCAACCTAATGAAGCATGACAAGAAAAGCAATAGCGGCGAAATGAATTTCTCTCTATTAAGCGATATCGGAAATGTAAACATCAATTGCATAGCTAACGAGGATGACGTAAAAACGGCTCTTGATATATATCGTGACTTAGTACACATTTAATTACAAGCGTAAATAGAAATGCTAAAATATCATACATTCGACATCTTATGCAAAGAAGTACCAGATGAAGTGAGCTTATGCTTCAACATCACTGGATGCATCATAAAATGTCCCGGGTGCAACACCAAAACCTTATGGAAAGAACGTGGTACGGATCTAACATTCAACGAGATTCGTTCATTATTGAAAAACTATAGCAGCGCCATAACATGCGTATGCTTTATGGGAGGCGAGCAAGATCCCGGAGAAATAAACGCCCTTGCAAGATTCGTAAAACATTCTTTCCCATGCCTTAGAACTGCATGGTATAGCGGTCTTGGTAGGATTCCTAAAGAAATAGACATTAAAAACTTCGATTATATCAAAATTGGAAATTACCAAGCGCCGAAAGGCGGTCTAAACAGCCCAGACACCAACCAAAAAATGTACAAAATTGACAACAACGGACAGAAGACAAACATAACTAAACGTTTTATCAGAACAGAGCCTGACGAGGTCGTGAAGCGAGAGGACAATACTATCGCACAAGCTAATGACATAGTAGAAACGGACATAACCGCCGAAATTGCAGAAACTACCGCAAGCTCAAAGATAGTTATCAATGAAACAACAACTGACAACAATATAACAATCGAGGAAACCGAGGAAGCTACTTATATTGAGCAAACAGAAATTACTATCAAAAACAATAACAGCCATTTCGAGCAATCTTCAGAAACAGAGTATTTAGAAGATACAGACAATAATAGAGCCGCAAACGAAGACAAGGAAGGTGTAATCATGGAGATATAAGAAAAAAAGTTCTTTTTTCCTACTCATCTTAACATCTGATAAAGTAAAAGCGATACGCCTAAATGGCATATCGCTTTTATTATATAATTCTATGCTTATTAGAATGTGTAACGAGCACCGAATTGTAGTTTCCAGCATTGATCAATCGAGCGGTTGTATTCCCAAGTCTTAGTAGGAGCATTACCCTCTTTGTCACGATAAAGTGTATATGTTGGGGATCCAGCTTCATTCTTACCTGCATAATTTAATATTGCACCATTATTGCAAGTACTCATATTCTTAACTACACCCCAGTTTGAATTCAACAAGTTTCCAAAGTTCATAAGATCAACAGAAACCTCAAGTTTGTGAGTAGTCTTACCTATACGGAATTTGAAATCTTGTGCAACACGCAAGTCAAAACGATGGACAAAAGGGGCACGAGCCGCATAAGCCTCAGCATATTCACCCTTGTGGCTGCTCAAATAGTCATCTTGATTAACAAATGCCCAAAAATCTTTTTTATCCTTTTCCGCATTCTCACCTACGAAAATAATATCATCTTGACATTTTGGTATATAAATCAAGTCGGTTGCTATTCCATCTCCATTCATATCATTTGCAACATAGAAACTATTTCCATATGGAGAATAACAAGAATAGAACACATTGAAATGTGTTGTCAAGAATGAATTCCAATTCAAGTCATAACCTACGCTTGCAATAATACGATCAGGGATTACATATTCTGAACGTTGAACTGTAGCAAAATTAGGACCATCTATTGTATAAAGACCACTCCAAGCCGAATTAGCATCAGAACCTGGCATACCAGAAACTTCTTTTGACTCTGTGTGAGTATAAGCAAGCATCAAGTTAAGATTCTTTACAGGTTGAGCATTCAACGTAACGTTTGTAATATGACCATAACCTTTGCTTGTATTAGTAAGAACACAAGCAGTATTAACATTATTATTATACTTATAATCAGCAGGGTATATTACACGATTATCTGAGCCCTCAAAACGTTCCCAAGTTTCATCAACTGGACGAATATTATAGTTATCAAGACGAACAGCATTGATGTTCTTGGTATAGATAAACTCACCTGTTATAGTGAATGGGAACGACACCGGCAATTGATAGTCAACAGCGATAGAAGACTTCCACACTTGAGGCATCTTGAAATCAGGATCTACACCGCAAGGTGCTGATTGGAAAGCGCCCTCTTCTGGCGAAATTGTAGTTTGAGCCCCAGCTATTTCAGCCATCTTGTAAACATCAGTAATTATATCACCTTTGAATTTGCTCAATTCTGCTGTTGGAGTAGCATCACACACATATCCATTATACTTAGTCGTAATAGCTACCAAGTTCTGAACCATACCTGAGTTAGTTGGCATATTGGTGAAGAATACCAATGGAAGGCGACCTGTGAACAAACCTGAACCTCCACGCACTCTCAAAGTCTTGTCACCGAACACATCCCAAGAAAAACCAACACGAGGATTTATATTCACCTTGTTTCCAGGCCATACTCCAGTGTCGATATGGCGACCACCATAGCAAACATCATAAATAGCATTATTTGTCATAATGTCATCATCGTTGAATGCAAGAAGATCGAAACGTACACCATAGTTAAGCTTGAAGTTCTTATTAACACTCCATTCGTCTTGTAGGTACAAACCATATTGATTAAAACGAACTTGAGCAGCAGGATTTCTCTCACCATTATAACCTATAGTAAACGCCACTGATTCAGGTGCAGCACCATTAAGGAAATCATCAACACTACGATAACGGTAATATCCAGTACCATTACGCATATAAGAGTTGTTTGCCATTTGATGCTCAAAACTAATACCAGCCATCAACTTATGCATTCCAAGGTTATAGGTAAAGTTATCGTTGATTGTAAGAATCTTATTGTTTACACCATTGTTGTAAGTAAACAACTCATAACCCAGTGACATATATGGAGTTGGATCCTGAGTAATAGTGCCATCAGCATTAACTTCATAACCGCCAAGAATGTCGATGAATGGGAAAATACTTGAATCACTACCACGCATATCCTTGATACTTGTATAAGTTACAAGTAATTGATTCGACATATTATCGCCAAAACGGCTGTTCAAATCTCCTGAAAAAGAATGAACAACATTGTCCATTGAGTACATAGAATTAGCAAATGCCATAGACATAGCCGACATACGGTTAGCAGCACGGTAACGGAAACTAGCATTATTTGAGTTACCATTTGGAGCATTCCAATATTGGTTCTTTGTGTAGTTGTAACGAAGAGCCAATTTATGGTTACGTGTAATATTCCAGTCGATACGAGCCAAGAATTTAACATTACTTTCATCTGCAGGGAAGTTTGTCCATGAACCCGTATTATAACCATACTTTTCAGCAACATGCTTTGACACCTTTTCCATATCAGAAAGTTTGGTACGAGAAATATAGCTATCAGCATCATCTACGCCATCCGTAGACGCCTTCCATTCAGTAGCGGTTGTAGGGATTTTTTGATACTCAAAATTACCAAAAAAGAATAACTTGTCTTTTATAATTGGACCTCCTAGTGTTGCACCATAAATATGCTTACGATCCTTAGCACGTTCTCCAAGATCTTCACCAGCCACTTTATTTCCTCGGAAATCTTCAGTATATTGATAAGTGTAAGCACTTCCTTTAAATGTGTTAGTACCGCTCTTTGTAACAGCGTTAACACCACCACCCACGAAATTAGTTTGACGAAGGTCGTATGGAGCAATAACCACTTGCATCTCTTCGATTGCTTCTACTGAAATAGGTGTACCGCCACCAGGAAGAGCATCACTTAGACCAAAGTTGTTGTTAAAGTTTGCTCCATCCACTGTAAAGTTTGTAGAACGTCCGTCACCACCAGCAAAACTCATTCCATCACCAGCATATGGAGATAAGCGAACTATATCGGAAATACTTCGGTTTACCGATGGAATTGCAGAAATTTGAGATGCCGAAATATTAGTAGTAGCACCAGTCTTCTCACCTGCGAACTTTGTCTTAACTGCTGTAACAACAACATCTTCTAGCATATTGTCACCTTGAACCATATCAACTGTCACGTTATAGGTTTCACCAAGTTGCAATGTAATGTCATTGATAACTTTTGTTCGGTAGCCAATGAAAGAAACTTTCAACGTGTAAGGACCACCTGTACGCATACCTTGAATAAAGAAATGACCCTCAAGATTTGCAACAGCACCATAAAGTGTTCCTGATGGGTTGTGTTTAGCCTCTACAGTTGCACCTGTCAATGGCTGACCTTTTTCATCTAAAACGATACCGCTAATAGATGATGTTGTCACTTGTGCATTCACGCTTAATCCTATCATAAGCATCATTGTACAAAGTAACGTCTTTAGATTTTTAATCATAATTAATAATGAATTTAATAAAGATGTTATTATAGATTATATTCTATCTCTAGTTTGTATTTTACGGCACAAAGATAGTATAAGTATTTAACATTTGCATAACATTACGAAAGCTAATTTTAAATTTAACATATCTAAATAGCGTATATTAACAATCTGAACAATGCTCGCCTTCACCCTACAACTAACTGATTTTTACCTAAATAGGATATTTACACCAATTTTATGCCCAAACTAAACAACAACACACTTAAGTTTATCCGACTGCAATCAATTGTTAATAATTTTTTTGTAGTATCTTTGCAAATATGATAATATTCAACACAACTTATAATGCAAGTAACGATAGTGCTGTACCATTCATTAAATGGTTACGTACTCGTTATATTCCATTCGCAACCGAAAGCGGTGAGCTGAAAGATGCTCGCCTTGCGCACCTTATGGTTGAGAATGACGGAAAAAGCAATAGCTTCTCTTTGCAGTTTGTCGTAGAGAACGTAGACACCCTCGAAAAATGGTATCATAAGTACGGTGCAGAGTTAGTACATGAACTTGAAGAAAAATTCGGACAGAAAGTAGTCGGATTCACCACTATAATGACGGTGATGGACATTAAGTAAGGCATGGACACGCATGAACGTATTATTATTGGCATAGACCCGGGTACGAATGTTATGGGATACGGTATTCTTGGTGTAAACAAGAAAAGGTTGGAACTCATAGCAATGGGTGTTATCAAATTGAACAAATTTGATAGTCACTATTTGCGTCTTCGCAGAATTTTTGAACGTGTAACAGGACTAATCAACCAATATCTACCTGACGAAATGGCAATAGAAGCACCTTTTTTCGGCAAGAATGTGCAATCCATGCTGAAACTAGGAAGGGCTCAAGGTGTGGCTATGGCCGCCGCTTTAAACCGTGACATTCCCATCGCCGAATACGAGCCAAGAAAAATCAAACAAGCCATAACGGGAAATGGTGCGGCATCAAAAGAACAGGTGGCTGAAATGCTACGACGCACGTTAAGCATTCCCAAAGATAAAATGCCAGATTTCTTAGATGCAACAGATGCCCTAGCGGCTGCCGTGTGCCACTATTATGAGTCTTCAAAACCTCTATTAGAAAAAGGTTGCCGTTCTTGGAAAGAATTTATCGCCAAAAATCCCGACAAAGTAAAATAACTGATACGACAAAAAAGACAAAATCAAAAATTAGGTATAATTTCCGGAAAACGAGTGGGAACATTGCCCAGATTATATTACACCTTATTACATTAGTAGCACTAATAAAAGCAACATCGCTTATATCACCACACTATTAAAAAAAATCCCAGATTTCCTGGGATTTTTTACTTCAACTATGACTATTTCTTTTTCTTACCTCCATCGTCATAACCATATCCGTAGCCATATCCGTAGCCATATCCGTAGCTAAGAGTATTCTTACCAATATTAACATCGGTCAACAAGATAACTAGGTTCTTAATCTTGTCTTCACTATACAACTTTCCTAACTCTGGAAGATAGCGTTTATCAATCATACCGTCACGCATTACATATATTGTCATGTCAGTTCTTCTATTAATGATTGACGGGTCAGTTACTAGATTATATGGCACTGTATCCAAGAATATATAGCTGTAATGTTCTCTTAAATAAGTAATAAGTTTATCAAATCTTTCACTCAACAACAATTGAGCTGGATTTGGTGGAATGGCACCCAACGATATTGTATCTAGGTTTGGATGTATAGAACCCTTGTCTATAATATCCTCTATGTTGTCAACCTTACCAGACAAATAAGCACTCACACCTATTTTTTTCTTCTGTCCAATATATTTCGAGAAATTACCTTTACGCAAATCTAAATCGACAGCAACGACTTTACGACCAAATTGGGCATAAGTCATAGCAAGATTTATAGCGACAAAACTCTTACCTTCACCTGGAATCGTTGATGTGAATTGCATTACATGTCCCATTCCGTCAATACGCTGTGGGGTCATATAATCTATATTACCACGCACAATACGGAACGCTTCATTCAATCGGTCACGACCTGTATCGCTCACCACGATTTCTTGTCCCTCTTGCTCTTTTTCTTTACATGGAAGTTCACCAATTATCGGAATATCACATGCAGTTTCCACGTCGCGACGAGAGCGAACCTTAGTATCTAACATCCTTATCCAGAATATTAAATAAATAACACCAGCTGGAATCAATATACCCATAAACGCGCCTATCACAAGGATATACAACGTGCGTGGAGCTATAGGCTTGCTTTCACCACCAGCATGCTCAATAATCTTAGCATTAGGTTCAGTAATCGCAAGCTGTAATGCGTTCTCTTCACGCTTATTTAGCAAATACAAATAAAGCTCTTCCTTAATCTTCTGTTGACGAAGCACATCTATAATCTCACGTTCTTGAGAAGGAACAGAAGAAATACGACCCTTAGAAACACGTTCTTGAGCTTTCGCTTTATCTACTTTTACCTCTAGAGTCTTGCAGTAGTTATCAACTGAACGGATTATATTGTTCTTCATTGACACTAGATTCTTTTCCTTTTCAACTAAAACAGGATTCTCCTTGCCAGAAGATGCCAACATTTTAGCATACTCTAAATAATCCTTATTATAAGCATCTATTAATGTATTGATACCCATATCGGCAATACCCGCATTAGCTGGTATCAGGTCTATAGACTTCATGCCTACTATAAAATCACGAACATACTTCACAAGCGATAGCTCCATTTCCGATTGCGCCACATTCTCAGCATATTTAGAGCCTTCTTGCATATAAGCTCCTGTGGCAACAGTCAAGTCTGGTATGTTATTGCTTACCTTTAAATCTTTAATGCGAGAATCTATTCCACCCAAATCCTTGTTTATTGCATTGATACGGTCAACGATAAAGGACTCCGTGGCTAGTGCTACTTGATTCTTGTCATTTATAACATCATCATTATAAGCTATAATCAAGTTATTAAGCACATCTTGACACATCTTATAATTATTTGAAACGAACGACATTTGCAAAACAACAGTTTCACGATCAGCTTTCTTGACATCCAGCACCTTACAGAATTGAACAGCTCTACCATGAACACTTCTTACGTTCACAAAAATCTTTTCTTGCAAATACTTATCATCATAATTTGGTGTTTTTTCAACATAAAAATCACCAAACTCACAATTCTTTATCTCACCATATTTAGCCGTTGTCCAAGACAAGCTGTCGGTTTCAAATTCATACTCAGTATCATTTATAGGACGCACAACCAATTCTGGTATTTTTTTTGCGGTCTTATTGAATTCAGTTACTTTCACTTCAATCGGATTACGCTCGTACATGCTCACCTTACGTAAACCTTTCCTTTCAAAATACAAGTTACTGAGATTCAATTTCTCAACAACTTTATCCATAAGTTGAGAAGACTTAACAACATAAATTTCATTTTCTACAGCACTTGCAGTTTGTGGCATAAAGCCCAAATCGGTAAACATAGCCGTTGCACTTGAATTAGCCCCAGCCTCCACACTAGACTTTATTAATATATATGCCGTTGAGCTGTATTTTTGAGTTTGCGACTTAGCATAGATCAAAGCGACTGCCGCACATAAGACGAATGACATAGCAAACCATATCCAATGTCTAATACAAGACGAAAAAAATTCACGCAACGAGATTTCATTACCAACCTCTTTATTTTCCACTTGATTGTTTTCTAGTTCCTGCATATAGTAAATCTGTAATAATTATCAATACCTTAAACGTTTAATCACTGGCAAGTTTTCCTAAATGCGTTTTCCACCTATAGTTAGCGCACTTCATCCAACATTTTCACCTCAACTAGGCACATTGCGATTATCACACACGTGCCCTATTTTAAATATTACGCAAATATAAGCAATATTTTTCATTACAGCCACATTATTAGCACAAAAAAGAGATGCCTTTTGAGCATCTCTCTTCAAAAAAATCAACGTTTATGTTATTTCATCAATCAATTTCTTCGTCAGCTTCGTAACCACCCATCTCACGGATAGCGTTCTTCAACATTACATATTGTTGGAACAAGTGGTTTACAGGAACCTCATTTTGAGTATAATCATGTTGTGGGCTCTTCAAGAAGAAGCTCAAGAAACGTTGAGTACCCCAACGTCCGGCACGTGCTGCAAGGTCGCTCAAAAGAACCAAGTCAAGGCAAAGAGGAGCAGCCAAAATCGAGTCGCGGCAAAGGAAGTTAATCTTGATTTGCATTGGATAGCCCATCCAACCGAAGATGTCGATATTATCCCAGCCTTCCTTATTATCATTGCGAGGCGGATAATAGTTGATACGAACCTTGTGATAGTAGTCAGTATACAAGTCTGGTTGCTCTTCTGGAACAAGGATTGATTCCAAAGTAGACAACTTAGAAACTTCTTTTGTACGGAAATTAGCAGGCTCATCAAGAACAAGACCGTCACGGTTTCCTAGGATGTTAGTTGAGAACCAACCAGAAAGACCCAACATACGAGTTCCGATGATTGGAGCAAAACCAGACTTAACTAGAGTTTGACCTGTCTTGAAGTCCTTACCGGCGATAGGCATTTTAGTCTTTTCTGCCATTTCCCACATCGCAGGAATATCGACTGTTGTGTTAGGAGCACCCATAATAAAAGGAGCACCTTCAGCCAAAGCCGCATAAGCATAACACATAGAAGGAGCTATATTCTCCTTATCGTCTGCCTTCATTGCAGCTTCCAAATCAGCTAATTTATAGTGTACTTTTTCATTTACAGGAACATACACCTCTGTAGAAGCAGCCCAAAGAACAACCACACGAGATACGCCATTTTCTTTCTTAAAATTGCGAATGTCCTCACGGATTTGTTCTGTCATGTCCCAGCGGTCTTTAACGTCTTTCACGTTGTCACCTTCTAGACGCTTTGCGTAATTCTTATCGAATGCAGCTTTCATAGGAACGATTTTCACCAACTCGTCCTTTACTGGCTCAATATCCTTCTCTTTCAACACTTCTGCGTTGATTGCCGATTCATAAGCATTTGCAGGATAAACATCCCACGCGCCAAATACGATGTCGTCCAATGAAGCCATTGGTACGATTTCATCGTATTTAAGGTACTTTTTATCAGCACCTCGACCAACACGAATCTTATCATATTGAGTCATTGAACCTACAGGCTTTGCCAATCCCTTACGAGCCATCAACACACCTGTCATGAAAGTTGTGCTAACCGCGCCAAGTCCGACAACCAAAACGCCCAACTTGCCATCAGCTTTTTGCACATTACATTTTTCCATAATTTCCAACTTTAATATTAGGTTTTTAATTTATTTCTATCATTCTTATATAAAGCGTCAAAAACAAGCCGCTCCCCACTCGTATCAGAAATAATTTTAATCACGTTTGACCTCCATAGCATTTTTCTACTGAAAACTGCTATAAAAGAAATCATTATGCAATCAAATTTATATCAACACGCAAGGAAGCAAATCCTGTTAAGCACCTCACCTTTGAAAATTCGCCGTAAAAGTATTAAGTATATTCCAATTAGAAAAATATTTTTAAGTTTTTCTTTGTATTCTATTTGTTAAAATCTACAAACAAAGCTACATTTTAATTAAATTTCCAAAATTATATATCAAACATGCACGTTTTTAGTTAAAATACTTCAATACAGCCTATAGAAAATCTGTTATTGTACTTATTACATTCCATTTCCCGCTTTCATCACCACTTTCATTCCACCCTTCACCTTTTAGCCACACCGTCTTACATCCTATCTCAGAAGCAGGCATTATATCTTTTTCCAAACTATCACCCACAACTAGAATTTCTTCAGGCAAAACGCCCAAAGCATTAACTCCTAGCAAAAAAATAGACGGATCTGGTTTCCTTACTCCTACAACTGAACTTTCAACTACAGCTTTAAAGTATTTAAGGATACCAAAATCTGAAAGAACAGATTTCAAGTTTCCATAAAAATTGCTCACAATCACCAATGGATAGCGTAAGCTCAGTACCTCCAACACGTTCCTAGATTCTTCCACACATTCCCTTGCCGCCTTATAACAATAAAGTGCGATTGATTCTATCAGCGATTCTGAAACTTCAATCGGTGTAAGATTCTTTAAATAAGTTAGTTCCAGTTCCACTTTCAAACGCATCAAATCATAAAAATTGAACGAAGCATCCACTAAACATTCCTTCGCCAAAAGCCGCTCGGTACATACATACGCCTCACGGAAAAGTGATTTTTCTACGTTTACAGCATTCGCCTTATATCCTTCATAAATGATTACACTCCAATGAACACCCCTACTATCAAGCGTGCCACCGTAATCAAAAATCACACCTTTAATCCCTCTTGTATCTATTATAACAGACTTTTTCATGGAAAACATCGCACATGTGTTCGTGGCGATTTATCAAATACACCAATAAAATATTGAGAACAGTAAGCTCAAACACGAAATAAAGCCACGGCTTCTCTATAATCACAGAAATAAACAAAGCGATTATTCTCATATTGAAAGTAAGCATATTGGTATATTTCATCAACGGCTTACTTTTTGCCCTAAATGCTTCACGGAACGAGCGCGGAACTTTTCCCAAATAACGCCATGCCAACTCCATCCTAAGCACTTGCATATAAGGCGTAAACTTCTCTTGATTGGCAGTATAATGCCTATACAAAAACAACATCATTTTCTGCCAAAAAGCATTTTTCCACGACAGTTGCTTCAATCGCTCATCCAACATTCTACAACTGTCAAGCTCGCTACCGCCCTCTCCTTTCAAAAAATACAAATGGAATTGCCTATAATAATCAGCCATAGCCGCCTGTTTTGCATGGCAGACACCAGCAAACACAGCTATAGTCCATATCACCCACGGATGGTTTCCGAACGCTATCTCCGTAGCATTCACCCGTAAACATATAGCTACGTATATAGCAACGAACCACAAATCTCCGCTCAATCCGTCCAAAATTCTCCCCAATTTTGAATATTGCCCTGTCATCCTTGCCAACTGACCATCAGCACTATCAAAAGTATTCGCCCACACTATCAAGAATATCCCCAAATAGTTGAGCCATAACATTTCATCATGAAAATACAGCAAGACTCCGCCAGCCACGCCCAAAAACACACTGGCTATAGTCACCACATTAGGAGTTATGCCCAATTTGCTACACAGCAAAGCCCACATATACCCTATGGGTCTATAAAAAGCCAAGTCGATAAATTCCTCCGTATCCATCGACTTCAAGCTGTTCTTATATTGCTCTTTTATCTTACTAAAGCTCCACATCAGCAATGCCCTTCTTGTATTTTCAAAGCCCTAAGTTAAGCAAAAAACAGGCACATAACACTATCAAGACACATATTTGCTATAATTATCCACGAATTTTGAGAATTTTGACCATTTCATCAGCAATTTCTCAAAAATGAAGATACCTAAGCATGCACAACCCGCTCCTAAAACAGCATCTATCAAATAATGATGGCATGAATAAACAGCAGTGAACCAAATTCCTATCATAACCACCGCAAACACCACCCTTATCCAATTAGGGCATTTAGCCTTCAACGAATAATAAAAAGCAATCACCATATAAGCTGAATGCAGCGAAGGCACAGCGGCAAACACATTAGCGTTACGCTCGTACAAAGCATGAAATATTGGCAATCCAACCATATCGTCAAAACGACCTAAACCAGCTACATTACCCGGTGTTCCAAGAATCGCCTCAAAACCATAGTTCATGACGTACCAAGGTGGAGCAGCTGGATGTATGTAATATCCTGCAAAACCTATTAGGTTGACAAACAAAAACACCAATGAGAAATGAAGGTATATTTTTCGTTGCTTAGCCAAATATAGACCTATTCCGAACATTATAGGCACAGGAACCCAGCAAAGATAGAAAACACCAGCCATAAAGTCCATGAATCGGCAGTTATGAGCCGCAAAGTATTCATTTGGAGTCAACACACCTGTTGCTGTCGTTATTCCGAATAATTCTTTTTCAGCTTCATATAAATCCTTTACATCCACAGGATTCACCATATAATTAGGCACGATGTTCATCCAGTCGTATGAGATACCGAATAAGGCAAACGGCATCAAAGCCACCACAAACTTCTTTGATTCTTTATTGGCTAAAAACAATACGGCTATCAACGCAGCCATAACTGGATGCTCGGGACGAAAACCCACAAACTGTGCAGTCACAACCAGCCATACAATCAAGCAGACTGCCATCGTTGCTATTTCTTTACCCGACGGCAGTTGAATAATTTTACCCATAAGTCAATCCTTATTTTTTCTTTTCCAATTCTTTACGGCAATGTGCTATACGTGCAAATGCAGTAATATTGGCAAAAACAGCTATAAACGCCATAGCCACCACCATAATCAACATAGGATCAAACGCAGGTTTGTCGCCAGCGCAACATCCATACACGCCACACGCAATAGCACCCGCGCAAGTTATCACAACACGCTCAGGGCGTTGCATCAATCCCACTTTACACTCTATATCTAGCCCCTCGGCTCTAGCTCTCACATAGCTAACCATTAGCGAGCCGACCAATGCGGCAAATGTTATAATCGATCCAGCCAAATAGCCTCCTGTGATAAGCATAAAACAGATACCGCCTAGCGTGACAAGCTCGCTATATCTGTCGAGCACCGAATCATACATGGCTCCGAAAGTGGTCTGCATATTGCCTATTCGTGCCACTTGTCCGTCAAACATGTCAAGCAAGGACGATAATATAAGCACCACGCCTGCTATCCACACAAGCTCATAGTCTATTGTTCCAGATGTTCCCAATGCAGCATAGACAAATACGACTGCGGCTGCAAGGTTCCCTAGGAAACCCATAGTGGTCACAACATTAGGCGTTATACCCACCTTTATCATTCCATGCACCAATGGATTTATCACTTTGTAAATCCCTAGTTGCAAAGCATCACGAAACTTATTGAACACACTCTTATTTTCCATTATGATGTTTTATTTTTGTCGTAACTTTTTTCATTTTGTCTTTTAGATGCACGTTGTTGAACACGAAATAGCGTTGCAACATGAAATTCCATAAAATAGACACCGCTAGCGACACGCCCAAACGAGCCACAGTGAAGCGTGCTTCAGTCGGAATTCCGAAATCGTCAAGCAAAGACCAATTCGTCAACAGGTTGGTGACCCACTCTGTTCCGTACACGTTAAAGAAGAAACTGCCTAACCACACTAGCAAATACTTGAACGCCACCGAACGGTAACTGCAATCATCAGGGCGGAAAGTCCATTTATAATTGATACAGCAGTTCACCACGCCGCCAGCTATAGCTCCCACGGCTGTAGCATATTTCGCTTCAAAGCCTACCCAAGTAAAGAACACGAAGCTCAACATGAAATCGGTCCACGACGCTATCTGCGACGAAACCGATGCCTTGATAAACAAGAATATGCCTTTACCCTTTCTTAATCTATTTAATTTCTTACAATTCATTATTTTATAACGTAGCTAAAAAGCAGCATCAACACTGCGGCATAAACGCCCGACAATATATCATCTGCCATAATTCCATACCCGCCTTTCAGCTTTTCCATGCTCCGCACTCCAAGCGGCTTCACTATATCGAAGAAGCGGAACAGCACAAAAGCCGATACCACGTAGCCCCAATGTCCGCAAGCAGGCACAGCCAATAGAGCAATCCACTCTCCCACTGTTTCATCTATCACCACACGTGACGGATCTTCGCCCCAATAGCGCTCGCTCACAGTCGACGACCACACGCCAAGCACCGTAAACACCGCTATCAACACGGCAGTAACGATTTGCAACCAGCCATAGCTCAAGCACAACGATAAAGGCAACCACACCGCTATTGCGGCTATAGCTCCCATAGTGCCTGGTGCTATCGGAGAAAAACCTACGCCAAGGCTTGTCGCCACCAGTTTGTGAAACAATGGAATTCTACTCACGTCTTTATTAGGCATAAAATTAGTCTGCAAAATTATAAATAATATTTCAATTGGTGAAATCTATCCTGCATGGCACCATATTCACGCTGTTATCAACGCTTCGACAAGAACTCCTTGATTTCAGCTAGAACAGCCTTTGCTATAAAAGGCGATGCCTCATTGCAACATGGCGCGAAGCTAGGCCAGTCGTTAAAATCTATTATCGTGATTTTACCGTCTGCACCCACTATGCAGTCACCTCCGTATATCACCACATTCAACTCTTCGCAAGCCTTATCGCAATAAGCCTTGAGCTTGCTCTCGTCCAACAAGCGGTCTTTTGGCAAGTCTATATCCACGCCGTAGTCCTGCATGACATGACCACGCTCAAATGGGAAGAACCAATGGAAGAACGTAGAGCCTTTCACTCCGTAGAACTTCACCAAATCTCCCACTATATGCTTATTGATTACGGCTCTATGTATACCTCTATAGAAATATTCTTGCAGAATCTCTTGGGCCTCGTCCCTGTGGCGTACATAGCTCACATCCTCCTTGTGCTGCGAGTGACCGCCGCATTTCACCCAGCAGTTATTCATGCCCCGCCTTTCAAGCATGTCCTTCACGCTCTCATCAGTATTCACAATGATGCTTTCTGGATAAGGTATACCGCTGCCGAGCAGAATACGAGCCATCCGCTCACGAGTGCAGTTTTCTATTCCATAACCAGAATTTATGACCAATTTGCCCTGGTCTTCCAATTGTTGCAGTTTTGCTATTGACGACGAGTCACGGCACATGTTGAGAACCACATCTTCCTCGATGTCGCACGCCTTGAACTTATCTTCGCTATACACATTCACCACGAAACCCCGCTTACGCAACTGGTCAGCCGTGGCGTTGAATATAGCCGCATCGTTACCTATGTGATTGGGAGAATAATTTCTTGCCCTCATCACTCCTGCAATCTTAACTTCCGACATTTTCTCGTAATTAGTTGTTTTTTTAACAAACCCCGCCATGTTTGAGGCTCAAGAAAAATTTGTATAGCCCCACACCTTAAATAACGAACCTCAAACAAAGGTCGGCAAGGTACTTATATATTCTTCGGCGACTTTTATATCGCTCGCATGGTCTATGTCCACAATCTTATCTATGGCATAAGCCCTCAGTTTCAATCCCTCGTCTATCAGAGATCTTTGAAAGTTCCGCATTCTCAACATTCCCGCCACGACGCATCGCCTCAACACCTCTATCGACTTGTAGTCCAACGCATAGACACCGCCCGAAACGTATTTCGCTCCGTCATGTGGTTTATCAGCAAACGATGTTATCTTCATGCCGTCGTCCACTCCCACATATAGCGGTTTCTCATCGTCAACAAATGGCGTTACTGCCATCAGTCCATCTATTTCGGCATTTTTTTCAAATGCCTCTATATATCGGGCGAAATCGCTTTCGCTGAACACCGTATCTACCGTAGTCAAGCAGAATCTGCCTTTGCACATCACTTTCGACAGTTCATAAAAACTGTGCATCGAGCTTGGCGTGGTTTTCACTACCACGTTCAGCCTGCAGTTTAGTTTCAGCCCATCTAGATAGTCTTTCACCTCACGCATTTCCTCGTTCACTATCACGCTCACGCTTTCTGCTTTGTTTTCGGTGAATATCCTTATCAATCGTCCCAACAACGGCTCGCCGTTAAGTTCCACCAGCGGTTTGGGCTTCGTCACGCCCTCCGTCACCAGTCTTGACCCTTCACCTGCGGCTATTATCGCATAGTTCATGACATGTGCCGCTAACTATGGTCGTCATCGTCAACCTTAGTCAAGTCAAGCACCACGTTGTCAGCACCTTTGTTGACATATTGGCGACGCAACGGGTTGCTTGTCATTTCCGCATACCTCATGCGGTTGCGGTATATGTCGATGGCGCTGTACAAAGCCTCTCTGAAAGAGGTTTCGTCGGCTTGGTTCTTGCCTGCTATGTCATAGCCTGTGCCGTGGTCGGGAGAAGTGCGAACGAACGGTAATCCCGCCGTGTAGTTCACGCCTGTTTCCATCGCCATAGTCTTGAACGGAGCGAGTCCTTGGTCGTGATACATCGCCAATACGCCATCGAAGTGCTTGTATTGCGAACTTCCGAAGAATCCGTCAGCCGGATAAGGGCCGAAACACACTATTTTCTTATCCGAAGCCTCGTCTATGGCTGGCTTTATCACTTCCTCTTCCTCTTTTCCAAGCAGACCGTTATCGCCAGAATGAGGATTCAACCCCAAAACGGCTATACGCGGACGGTCTAAGCCGAAATCCTGTATCAACGACTTGTTTAATATCTCCAGTTTCTCCACTATAGCCTCCTTGGTGATTGCGTGAGGCACTTCGGCTATTGGCAAGTGCGTTGTCACCAATGCCACTTTCACGCTCTCATTATATAATATCATAAGCGACTTGCTTCCTTCGCCTATGGTCTGTTCCAAATATTCAGTATGACCGGGGAAGTTGAACGTGTCGCTTTGGATTGTGCTTTTATTGATTGGAGCTGTCACAAGAACGTCAATCTTGCCGTCTTTCAAGTCGGCTACGGCACATTCAAGAGCCATAAATGCCGCTGTGCCTGCTGCCTTGCTGGCTTGCCCCATTTCCACCTTCACCTCGTCCTTAATCACGTCCACGAAGTTGTTCACATCGTCTTTCACGCTGTCGGCATCCTGAATCACGTTAAAATTCATTCCCGGCATTTCAAGAGCCTTGCGGTGATAGGTCGCAATTTTAGTCGAGCCGTATAGCACCGGAGTGCATAACTCCAGCAATTGCGGGCATGATAGTGTCTTCAATATCACCTCATAGCCCACTCCGTTGGTGTCACCGTGGGTTATTCCAACTCGTATTTTTTTATTTTCAGCCATTAATACCTTTTTTACTAGCTAATTCCAACAAATTTGAAATACTTGGCGAAATTACGCATTTTTGTCAAATTAGCCAAATTATCATTCACAGTTGGCAAACTGTTATGCCTGTTTACAGCACCACCTTCTTTGCCGTGTCGCCGCTCACCACTATGTAAACTCCGCTCGCTAGGCTTAGGGTTGTCTTTCCTTGCTGAACCTTTCCGCCATACACCATCACGGCATCCATCGAGTATACTTCCACATCCATTTGCGAGTCAGCCTCGATTGTAAGTCCGCCGTTGCTTGAATAGGCTAGCCAGCCTGTTCCGTCAGTCCCCACGGTTTCTACTCCCGACGACACTAAATAGTCGGTAATCGAGATATCGTCGACCACGACACGTTTGCCTGCGGTTACGTCAATTTTTACCCTCACGCCGCCGCTCACGTTCACTGTGTATCGCAACTCAGTCAATTCCGTTCCCGCATCTATGCTCACGGTTGGCGTTGCTATGCTTGTCCAAGTGTTTCCGCTGTTGGTTGAGTAAGATATTTCCAATGTCGCATCGGCATCATTGTTGAATGGGCGGGCATATAGCGACAACGTTCCTAGTCCGTTGTTCTTGTTCTCCGCCATTTCCAGATAGCCGCCTTTCTTCACTCTCGCGCATTGCTCGCCGTGCATGTGGTCTTGCGCTGCGATGTTGCCCAAGTACATCTCTTTCACGTTCCACGTGCATGCCGTTCCTTGAAGCGTGCCGGTGTAGTAGCTTGTGGCAGTCATCGTTTCAAAGTCTTCAACGAATGCCTTCGGTGCTGCTACCGTTCCAGCCAAATCAAGCTCCTCACCGTCAATCGAAGCCGTGCTTAACGACAATACGCCCGAATATTCGCCTTCAGCCTCGGTGGCTTTCATCCTCACATAGAAAGTTTCGCCTTCGCTGTCGATATTGCTCAAGCTCTGCATCCAGTTGGCATTATCCATGCTCAACTCAAAGTTTCCGCTCACGGCTACGTTTATCTTTTCGGTCACATATTCGGTGTAGATGCCCACTTCTTGCACGGCTGATGCCTCACCAGGTATTGAGTTGAATTGCAACCCGCCTTCGGGTATGTTCGAGAACGCCAAGATGCGGTGGGGCGATGCTGTCGTCACTTTCACCTTATTTGACACTCTGTTCTCGCACGACAATTGATAATAATAGTCGCTCTCGTAGTTCAATCCTGTCACAGCGTATTCTTGCAGACTTGAAAGCACATCTATTGGATAGCCTGTAGCCACGGTAGTGCCGTCAGCCTCATATAGCGTGAAACTGTAAGTGCCGCCGTTATCCACATCGGTCCAGTGTGCGGTGAACCCCTCGAAAGTTATATCGGTTGCCTCTTGTGCCGGTATTCCGTCTACGCACTCGCCTATTATCGTCACTACAGCGTTCACCTCGCCGTTATAAATCTCCAGTTGGGCGGTGTGCTTTCCGGCTACGGTCGGAGCGAATGTCACTGTCAACGTAGTTCCGGCCTTAGCCTCTGCCACAGTCACCTCGTTAGGTGTCACCGTGAAGCCGTCGCCTTTCACTTTCACCGTCAATTCCTCAGTTATACCCACCGTCTGCAACGGCAGTTCTATCGAAACCGTCTTGCCCTTTGCCGTCACTCCGCAGTCATACACCTCGTTGGCGTTAGGATTTATGATTATTGGATCGGTGGTTGTCGTAGCATCGGGCGACCAACTCTCTGCCGTCTTTGTTCCCCACACATATTCCGCTAAGTCGGGATAGTCGATAAATGGGTTGCGGTTTTGTTGCCATTCATATACCACCTCGTTGCGGTCTAGCTCCTTTTGGCTCACTGGGTCTTCTCTGTGCCATTTCATCAGCAGGTTCACGCTCCATGCGGTGAAACAGGGATAGCTGTTGCCTGCTAGTTGGTCGCTGCTCCATGTGCCTATTTGGCTGTTATAAGCCGCTGCCATATAAAAATAGGTGCGGGCGAAGTCGCCTTTATATTGGTCATCTGGCTCAAACACTTTTCCCGTATAGCCCGAGAATGTGGATGTGCCTAGCCTGCCTAATGCTTTCACCGAGCCGCTCGACTGCACGTAGCTTCCGCCCGAACATTCGCCGAACGGATAGTTGCTGCGCTGTCCGTTCACTTTGCCGTCGGTGGGATAAAGATGAAATGCGTCGCTGTACATCGGGCTTTGGTCGTCAAACCAGCTCTTTGGCATCGAATGTTCTCGGTTGTAGCAGTCGCCTATCGACGTGTAATTGCCGCATTGGTTCTTGCCTGGCGTATATTTAGATGTGGAATACATATCCCATATATAGCCCTCGGCAGTGACATCGCTCTCGTAGTACAAATCCCATAAGTCGCCATACGACAGCACCGTATGCTCGCCCACTATACCCTCTAGAGCTTTCAACAGTTCGCCCTTGTTCTTTCCCTTTGCGGCTTCATAGTATCCGCTAGGAACAGCGGAGCTAACCGTCATAACGCACAGCCAAGCCGCCAACATCGAAACTCCAAATTTAGTTTTCATCTCACCTTAATATATTATTATATATACTCTTTACTCTCTATCCTTCACCTTTCCAGCCAACATGCCGCATGCGGCATAAATATCCTCTCCACGGCTGCGGCGTATCGTGGCAAGCACGCCTCGGCGGTTCAAGTAGTCACGGAAACGCACCATGCTGTTCTCGTCGGTGGTTTTCAGTTTCACCCCGGGGATGGCATGGAAACGTATAAGGTTCACCCTCGAGTTCGACCCCGCAAGCAAGTCCACAAGTGCCTGTGCATGAGCATCATCGTCATTAAGCCCGCTCCACATTATATACTCTACCGACAAGCGGCGTTGGTGGGCAAAGTCATACCGCCGCAAGCACTTCATCACCTCACGCACTGGATAAGCCTGCTCCACAGGCATCAGGTTCAAACGTTCCTCGTGATAAGGCGAATGCACGCTTATAGCCACATGCACGCTGGTTTCTTCTAGAAGCCTACGCAACGTGTCCAGCTTGCCTATCGACGACACCGTTATCCGTTTAGGACTCCATGCAAAGCCCCACGGCTCGGTCATAATCTGCAACACCTTCAGCACCTCGCCGAAGTTGTCCATAGGCTCGCCCATGCCCATAAACACCACATTAGTGAGCGATTCGCTCTCGGGAATGCTCAGCACTTGGTTGATAATCTCCGCCGATGTCAAGTTGCCGTGGAATCCCTGTTTGCCGGTCATGCAGAAACGGCATCCCATCTTGCACCCCTTTTGCGATGATATGCACAACGTCGCGCGGTCGTCGTCGGGGATATACACGCTCTCCACAGCACGGCTATCGGCAGTGGTAAACAGATACTTCACAGTGCCGTCAACGCTCCGCATCGCATTGCTTGGCTCATAACGCCCCACGCAATACGCCCTGCCGAGCTTCTCACGATTAGCCTTCGATAGATCGGTCATCTCCTCGATGTCACACACACGCTTACCATAAAGCCATTTCGCAATCTGCCCAGCCGAAAAGCCGGGCATACCCAACTCCGTCACCACCGCTTTCAATTGCGGCAAAGTCATACCTATTAACGGTTTCTTTCTCAATGAATCAACATCAGCCATAGCATCAATACAATCAAGCCCACAAATTTAGCTCAAATTTCTCAAAAATCCCACACCACCCCGCTATTATCACTATCGCCTATATCTCTTATTATCACTATCGCCTTGTACGAAGCACTACAGTTTCCCTATTTCTCCTATAGCTCTTATTGCTCCCTGCACTGTGCGTAAGCACTTCACCACAGCATATCTCCTTTCCAGTGCTTCGCACTACACCACTAATGCCACCGTATCATCACCTATCCCAGTGCTTCGCACAACACAGCATAGCGTGTTCTCCTCTGAAAGACGGGAAACCCATATCTCCTATATCTCTATTACTCATAGAGATGAAAAGAGCCGCCTCGGGGGAGGTGGCTCTTAGGGAGGATTCAGCCCACTCGGACGGCTGAATCGTGTTTCTTTTATCGTTTCGCTGATTGCGAACTGCGACCAGCGGTTAGCAATCAGCGATAACAGCGCTTATTATAGCACTACCTTTGTGGTCTTGCTGCCTTGCTTCTTGATGAACAAGCCGCT
>CAZSHA010000020.1:0-32231 GCA_964606575.1 uncultured Muribaculaceae bacterium
TTCATTAGAAAAATTGCAGATTGTATGCTGTTGCTGAACAAAATCGCTCAAATTCCCTAAACATGCTGTATTTGGAATTAAACATGCTTGAATTGAATGTTTATTAGCTTCATTTTGCACCATAAGAATATTTGTGTCAACCGTAGCTGAATCAAAGACCTTTACGCCTGCAAAATCAACTAACATTACTGGATTCGTTTTAGTTGTAAAATATTCTCGTAAAGGTTCTCCATACCCGGCTCTCATCCACTTATTAGAAGTGATATAGCATAAATAGCCTTCAGAACGCAACAAATTAATTCCTAATTCATAAAACAGACAATATATATCACCTGTACGAACGTATGACTCATAATTTTTACGTTCTAATATATCCGCCTTTTTCCCCATCGTCTGTAATTGGATATAAGGCGGATTTCCTATAATGCAGTCAAAGCCAACAAAATCGCCCTCGTCGTTAAGAACTTCAGGAAATTCTATACGCCATTCAAAGGCATTCCTATATATATTTTCAATATTTATTTCCTCATATTCGTTTTTTAGCACTAAAATTTCCTTTTTAAGATCTGAGATTCGGTGTTTTGCCTCTTTTGTCATTTCAAAAAACTAGGCGACTGATATTCAACTAGTTTTGCTTCAAGTTTCCTCTTTCGTTCGAGTAGTTTCTGTCTAGATTTTCGTTCTATCTCTGTGCTAAATTTAGATTTTATATCATTTATCAGTTCCTCTAAATCTCGCTTCTCAGCCTTATTATGCGCATTCTTATATTTAGCAACCGACAACTTGTATTGACTTATATTAACGCCTGATTCTTTTAATACATTTTTTATGCTATCAGACAAATCAAAACGATATAGCAATGAATTACCACATTTTATGTTAATATCTATATTGGGTAATGTTTGCAAATAGGTATATTTACTTTCAGATGTATAATAAGCATTTTTCAGTAATTCAATCCATAAACGTAAACGACATATTTTCACTGAATTAGGATTTATATCTACACCAAATAAGCTATTTTCTATTATCCTTCGTTTTTCATTAAACAGAGTTTCTTGCATACGCCGACTTTCCTCGTTCAATGGATTGTAAACAAACAGATTGTTTTCCGCATCAGTCACAACCAACTCATCATTTTCTATGGTAAATGAATAGTCTGACTTTTTTATTCGTTTCCCATTTACATCGACTAATATACCTAATTCGTATTTTAATAATATTAATTCATTGAGCGCAGACACCAAAAAATGGCCCGACCCTACAGCAGGGTCACATATACGAACGCTATCAACCAATTTATTTGCCGTCGATATGTCCTCTATCTTATTATATAAATCAGTGCGGGTCGCACATTCCCACTTATAATGTTCGTTAAATTTTTGAAGCACAATTTTCGTAACAACCTCTCTACACATAAACATTGTTATGATTCCCGGAGTAAAAACCGAACCGTCTTTATGTCCATTGATCTTTTCAAAAATAAGTCCCAAGACGGAGGCATTTATCAGAGTTTTTGCTTCTTCTTGAATTTCTTCACTGCCCACACTTGAAAAATTATAAGCATCAAGAAAATCGAACAGATATTGCAGAGTGGGTAAAGTGTCTTTAAGTAAATGATTCTTTTTATTTCTTAACACACTATTAGGCAACACCTTTAATTCAGCCCTCTGGGACAAACTGTTTATCTTTATAGTCTTGCTTTCAAGTTCTGTTACCTCAAAAAGCGAACTGTTTAGGTATGGGATATCCGAAAAATCCCTCATAATCGATTCTTTCCGATACTCCATACCACGTGCCAACACTTGAAAGAAAAGAGTATTCAAATCATCATAATCATGAATTCTTGAAATTGTTAAAAATTTCTTTGATACTTTTTCATTTTGATATTTTTGTATCTGTGCTTCTAATAGCTTCAAGAATAGGATTCGGTTAATCCATGTTATACAAAGTTCCATAGCAATATTGAACAATCGCTCCTCATAATTATCACCATACAAACTACTGTCTATGTGATGCAAGCAATCTTCTGCATCTAATTGGTTTATCGTATTTTCCAGCAACGATGCTTCATCTCTTTGCCCTTTTCTTTTTCTAATTATTACAATTTTATTGCCATCCTTGGATTCTTCTAGTCCTATAATATGAAGCAATTCTGTATAAAAACTGCGATTCAGTGAATTACTATCATTTTGGAATGGCAACTTTAGTAGATGGGTATCACTAAAAAGTTTGTATAATTCTATCAAGTCACGTGTGTTAATATCATTATTTTCTGTCAAAAATTTTCGGTATTCATTCAAATTAACATAAGTATACTCTAATTCCTTTTCTACCGATCCTATATAAGTTGCCGCTATTTCTGTATAGAAAAAATCAGTTTTGTCGCTGGTTTTACGTCTATCCATGAAATCTCGATACTCTTTTAGCAGCTTTTTATTCTGATAAAATTTACGTTCAAACTCTTGAGCATCAAAAATAAAAAATTCTTTTATATTCGTTGCAATCAAATATTTTATGTCATTATTCTTTTTATCAACACGCTCTTTTAGATAATACAACAACAACTCTTGCAAAGCCTTTCTATTCAGATTGTCAATAGAAATCATCTCCCCTTTATTTATGGTGCTTTTAACTTCTATCAACAAACCTATATTAGATTTGACATTTTTATCCAAAAAAACGGCTAAATCAATATCACCCTCGGGAGCCATATAATAAGATTTGAAAAACGTTTCGTCTAGGAATTTACGCAAATGCTCTTTCTGTGTTTCTTCTCTTTGACCATCCATTACATTTTCCAATAATGTGAGCATAGCAGACTTAAAAACATTTATTTTATCTTGCTCAACTGCAAGCTGACGAAATGCTTTATTCAAGACTTGTTTTGGATTCAGTTTTCCCATATTTTTAGGTATATTCATTCAGTGACACAAATATACAACAAAACAAGCGATTCTCAAACGTATTCATAAAACAAGATTTTTTTCAAAAACAAGTGGGATACACGCAATGAACGCATATCCCACTTCCTTCGTTAAAGCTATGGCAAAGATTAATTGTTTTGGAAAATCACAATTCTATTCCAGTTATTTGTTTCGTATGGCTGCGTTTCGCTTCCGAACGCTTGAATAGTCAACCTAGACGAATCTATTCCATATTGGTTCACAAGCACGTCATATACCGCTTTAGCTCTACGCTCTGAAAGTTTCATATTATATTCAGGTGAACCAGTTTCATCGTCGGCATATCCGCAAATTAAGATTGTAGCGCCGTCGTTCACATTTAGCCATTGAGCCATGTTATATACATTCACCATCTGTTCATTAGATATTTTAGCCGAATTCAAAGTGAATCTCACTGTCGCCAAAGGCATCTCCACTTCCATAACGTCAAGTTCTTGAACCTCAACTATTGGGTCAGGACATGGTAATTGAGCTTTTGCAGCTGCAAGCTCATTGCTTGTTTTCGCTAATTTGCTTCTCAAACTATTCACTTGGTCATTCAAATTACTCATATAGTTCAAATACGCACAAGGGTCGTTTTCGGCATACTTAACACCACCCAAATTAATACTAATACCGCCTACGGTAGTAAAATCAATATCTACTGGTTTTCCTCCTACGCACGCATTAAAATTGTCGGCATAAAATTGTCCTCTAGCCTCGATAAAGATATCAAAATAGCTACTTGGGCGAAAACGGAATTGCAATCCAGCCGATACAGGCAAAGTCCATGAGCTAGTCCTCAATTTTCCATCTGAATACACATTGGTCGCCGCACTTTCTACATCCCAAGTGTACGTTCCACCTAATCCAACAAAAGGGTTGATACTGAATACACGAGAAGGATTCACCCCGTGAATAGAATTGAACATATCCCACATAAAGTCTAGATTCAAATTGGCATATTTTGCTTTGCTGTAATTGCCGTTCTCCCAATGCAAAGCACCGCCAAGAGCCGAGAACCTAAAACCCATATATGGAGAGAACCAGCGCCCCACACCTAGATTCATGGCTAGTGTCAAGTGACGTTTAGCATCACCACTTGGAATAGTATTCTCCAATAATGGCAAATTAATTCCCGCCCCTAATTGAATAAACCAGTTGTCATTCCAATTGGTAGTGTAAGTTTTCTTGCAGTCCACTTCTGTGATGGTAATGTCGGTAACTTCAACCAACAAGCTATCCGGCTTTTGAGCTAGAGCCAAACTCGGGAACATAATTGCAAGACCTAGGGCTAAAAAAAGTTGTTTAGTTTTCATCTCATTAATAAATTTAATTAAACATTAGTCATATTTCAAGTTATATCTTAATAACACTTTAACAAATGAGATGTTCAACAATCAACAAAACAGTGAAATCGCTCCAATCATTAAAATTTATCTACAATATCATTTGTAAATTTATTCATGGTTACATATATTTGTAATCATATAATGTTTAATTTATCAAAATAGATTCTTTATGAAAAAAGGTTATTTTTATGCAATTATAATATACCTTCTTATGTTGCCGTTAACGTTATCGGCACAAGATTTTGAAGTAAACGGTATATTTTATAATATCATAGATGTTGAAAAAAGAACAATTGAGGTCACACATCAAAAAAATAGCACAATCTCATATAACGGCAATATCTCAATACCGTCATCGGTTACACACAATAATACCACCTATAATGTTACAGCCATAGGAGATTATGCTTTTTCCAATTGCTCCGATTTAAAATCTGTATCAATACCAAATTCAGTAACAACTATAGGTCTTTGTGCCTTCCAATATTGTCCCAACCTATCGGAAATAAATATCCCAAACACTATCACATTAATTGGTTTTGATGCTTTTCATGACAACGCATGGTATGAGGCACACCCCGATGGTGTCATATATATTTCTAATGTACTTTATTCATATAAAGGAAATTTGAATATGCCTTTGGATGTTTCGGTCGAAGTTAAAGAAGGTATCGTATCTATCTCGCCATACGCTTTCTACGCTTGTGGAGGCATTACATCTATTACTCTACCCAACAGCGTAACCATCATAGGCAACTGCGCTTTTCAAGACTGTGTGAACCTTAGCACTATAAACCTGCCTGACTGCATTGCAACCATTGACACTGGCACATTTACTGGATGCACAAAATTAACATCAATTTCACTGCCTGAGAATCTTAAACAAATCAACGACGCAGCTTTCATGCGTTGTTTAAGCCTAACATCCATTTCTGTCCCAGACAGCGTTACACATATTGGTAGGAACGTATTTGCCGATTGTCTATATCTACAAAATGCAACTATTGGAAAGAATGTCATCTCCATAGGTAGCCAAGCATTTCTAAATTGTCAAAGGCTAAGTGCCCTAACCTCTAAAAATCCGATTCCTCCAACATGCGAAGATAACGTATTCAAATATGTAAATACTGAATCTTGCGTGCTACATGTACCTAATACTAGCATTTCGCAATATCAATCTGCCAATACTTGGAAAGACTTCTACAACATAAGCACAGTAGCAAATATTTCCACCGCTCAACTAGCAAAAGAGGTCGCACGTTACAGCATTAACGGCAAGTTGCTGAACAAGCCATGCAATGGCTTTAATATTGTGGTATTTAGCGACGGAACAACCAAGAAAGAGTTTATAAAGTAAATTTCAGCATAGAACTTATCTTGCCTAAATCTCCTATAAAGCCACGAATATATACCTTAAAATTTCATAACTAATTTTCATAAGCAAGAATAATCTTGTAATTTTGTAAATTGTATAAATTATATATCTGTGGAAACTAAACGAGAAATTGCAATACTAGGAAGTACAGGGTCGATAGGTAGACAGACTCTTGACATATTGGCTGAATACCCCGACTTGTTCTCACCTTATTTACTTACGGCTAATACACAAGTGGATTTACTTGCCCAACAAGCCGTCAAATACGGAGCTAAGCATGTAATAATTGCCGATGAGAGCAAGTATGACAAACTTAAAGCTCTCTTAGAAGGTCATAATATAATTGTTGAAGCTGGGCCAAAAGCTATTAGCGATGCTATGTGTTTACCAGCTATTGACACCGTAGTTACAGCTATGGTTGGTTATAGCGGACTAGAACCTACTATAAGCGCGATAAAAGCCAACAAGACAATAGCTCTTGCTAACAAAGAAACCCTAGTAGTGGCTGGAGAGCTTATCTACAAGCTATTAGAATCTTCGACTTCAAAAATATATCCCGTAGATTCGGAGCATGGAGCTATTTTCCAATGCTTGGTGGGAGAAGATCATGACAGCGTTTCAAAAATCATACTCACAGCATCAGGCGGTCCATTCCGCACAAAGACTGTTGAGGAGTTAGAACATGCAACCAAAGCCGATGCCCTAAAACATCCAAATTGGAATATGGGAGCAAAAATCACCATTGATTCAGCAACCATGATGAATAAGGGTTTTGAAGTGCTTGAGGCTAGATGGCTTTTCGACATGCGACCCGACCAAATTGAAGTCGTTGTGCATCCGCAATCCATAATACACTCAATGGTTGAGTTTAAAGACAGTTCGGTCAAAGCTCAATTAGGATTGCCTGATATGCACTTGCCTATACGCTACGCATTAGGCTTTCCCAAGCGATTGGAGAGCGATTGCCCGAAAATGAAAGTCAGCGACTATGCTAATTTAACTTTTGAAGCACCCGATTTGCATAAATTCCCTCTATTGGGAATGGCATTTGAAGCAATGAGTAAAAGCGGTAACGTTCCTTGCGTTATGAACGCAGCCAACGAGATTGCCGTAGCAGCATTTCTAAACGAGAAGATTCGTTTCGTAGAAATTCCTAAAATCATCGCAAAAACTATGGATAGCATAGCATATATTGAGCATCCGTCATATATCGATTACGTTAATACTAACCAGATTGCACGTTACTACGCTGCATCATTAATCAATTTATAACAACATCTTAAATGGAAACAGTTCTAATTAAAGCAGTTCAACTCATTGCGGCTTTCTCTATTCTAGTTCTAGTACATGAGTTCGGGCATTATCTTTTCTCAAGAATATTCGGTGTAAAAGTTGAAAAATTCTATTTGTTTTTCAACCCATGGTTCACATTATTCAAATACAAGCCAGGTAAATATGTGACATTCTTAGATAAATTTAAAAAGACTTTTTCGCCCAACCATAACAGCGAAGAAAAAAATAAAAAAGCATCTTGGCGTGATACTGAATATGGTATGGGATGGTTGCCTCTTGGAGGATATTGCAAAATAGCTGGTATGATTGACGAGTCTATGGACAAGGATCAAATGGCACAACCAGAAAAGCCTTGGGAGTTTAGAGCAAAACCAGCCTATCAACGCCTTTTAATCATGGTGGGTGGCGTATTGTTCAATTTTATCCTAGCTATCATCATCTATGCTGGTATCGTATTCACATGGGGAGAAAAATATGTACCGTTCCAAAACGCAACAGAGGGTATGATGTACAGCGAAGCAGCACATAACATAGGATTCCAAGACGGTGATATTCCTTTGTTTGCCGACGACACCGAACTAGACTATCTTTCAGGAGAAGCAGTGATGTCAATAGTAGAAGCCAAGCAAGTGAAAGTGCTTCGCAATAAGAAGGACACTGTAACAATCGATATTCCTGAAAATTTCATATTTACAGCAAATAAAGATGCCGAGAATGGACAATCTCTAATGGCTTATCGCCTACCAGTTGTTATATACGACACACAAAACGGCATGGGAGCTATCAAAGCAGGTATGAAGAGAGGCGATAAGATTGTAGCCGTAAATAACATAAGCACACCATCTTTCGACTTATTCAAGGCTGAACTTGAAGCAAACAAGGACAAAATTGTCCCTGTAAAATATATTCGTGACGGACAAGAGTACAATAGCAATGTCGAAATCGACGGCGGAGGGAAAATAGGTATCACAGTTACACCTATAACCGACATATACGAAACAATAACAATCGACTATAATCTATTCAACTCTATACCTAGAGGTATAGAAATAGGTGTAGATAAATTGTCGAGTTATGTGTCACAAATGAAATATGTATTCACCTCTGAAGGTGCAAAAAGCCTAGGTGGATTTGGAGCTATCGGCAATATATTTCCTGAAACATGGGATTGGGCTAACTTCTGGTATATCACAGCATTCTTGTCAGTAGTACTCGCATTTATGAATATTCTCCCTATCCCAGCTCTTGATGGAGGACACGTATTGTTCCTTTTATACGAAATAATCCTACGAAGAAAACCTAGCGATAAATTCCTTGAGTACGCACAAATAGCAGGTATGGGATTCTTATTGTTATTGATGCTTTATGCTAACGGAAACGACATTTACCGCTTCTTCTTTAAATAATCGGCTAAAACATGGAATACAAGAAGATAATCTTAAAAAAAGGTAAAGAGGATTCTTTGAAACGCATGCACCCTTGGGTTTTCTCTGGTGCAATCGACATGTATGACGACACTATCGAAGAAGGTGATCTTGTAAGCGTATTTTCCCATAATGGAGATCACATAGGCAACGGTCATTTCCAAATAGGCAGTATCAGCGTACGAATCTTGACATTCTGCAACGAGGAAATCAATGAGCAGTTTTTTTCCGAACGCCTAAACGAGGCATTAAAATTGAGAAAATCGCTAAATTTATTGCGAGAAGACAACACCTCATTCAGACTGGTACATGGTGAAGGCGACTTTCTGCCGGGACTCGTTATCGACGTTTATGGTAGCACAGCTGTAGTACAAGCCCACTCCCCCGGTATGCACTTTGCCCGTAATATGATTGCAGACGCACTTATCAACATGCCCGATAAACTCATTGAGAATGTTTACTATAAGTCGGAAACCACATTGCCTTATAAAGCCCAGCTAGATGCACAAAACGACTATATTAAAGGCACTTACAACACCAACATCGCTATTGAAAATGGACTTAAATTCCATGTTGATTGGTTGAAAGGGCAAAAAACAGGGTTCTTTGTTGACCAACGTGAGAATCGTTTACTTCTTGAAAAATTCTCAAACGGCAGAAGCGTGTTGAATATGTTCTGTTACACTGGCGGGTTCTCATTTTACGCTATGAGGGGAAACGCAAAGCTTGTTCATTCTGTTGACAGTTCATCAAAAGCCATTCAACTCACCAACGATAATGTAAACTTAAACTTCCCTAACGACGAGCGACATAAGGCTTTCGCAGAAGACGCGTTCAAGTTTTTGAACGATATGAAAAAGGACGAATATGATTTAATCATTCTTGATCCGCCAGCATTCGCAAAGCATAAAAGTGCTTTAAAGAATGCGCTTATTGGTTATCGGAAGATAAATGCTAAAGCATTCGAAAAAATCAAAAGCGGTGGAATATTATTTACATTCTCCTGCTCACAGGCGGTTAATAAAGAGCAATTCCGCCTTGCCGTATTCAGTGCAGCAGCACAATCAGGCAGAAAAGTTCGTATCCTTCACCAACTGACACAACCAGCCGATCACCCTATCAACATCTACCACCCTGAGGGGGAATATTTGAAAGGGTTAGTTCTTTATGTTGAATAAAATATTAAAAACTATATATGTTATGAACAAATTTATAATCATTGTTGCAACTATGGCAATTTTAACAACAAGTTGTACAAAAAAGGCAACTACAGAAGCTGAATTTGACTACAATGTCGACCGCTTCGCCGACATCGAAGTACTTCGTTACCAAGTTCCAGGCTTTAATGAGCTTTCATTAAATCAAAAGAAACTTATTTATTACTTGAATGAAGCCGCGTTACAAGGTCGTGACATATTATTCGATCAAAACGGCAAATACAACTTAGCGATTCGCCAAACACTTGAAGCCGTTTATCAAAACTTCAAAGGCGATAAAGAATCGGCTGAATTTAAGGCATTTGAAAAATATTTGAAACAGGTGTGGTTCGGGAATGGTATACACCACCATTATTCAATGGATAAATTTGTTCCAGAATTTACACAAACTTTTTTCGCCGAACAAGTAAAAGCCGTTCCTAGCGAGAAGCTACCTCTTGCCGAAGGACAAGACATAGACGGATTAATCGCTGAGTTATCACCTGTTATTTTTGACCCTTCAGTCTTAGCAAAACGTGTTAATCAAGCTCAAGGAGAGGATTTGATTCTCACTTCGGCAACTAACCTATACGAAGGCGTTACACAACAAGAAGTCGAAGACTACTACAACAATCTTAAAGATACTAAAGACCTCACCCCTATATCTTATGGACTTAACACAAAACTTGTTAAACAAGATGGTAAATTAGTAGAATTGCCTTATAAAGTAGGAGGACTTTACTCTGAAGCTATTACTAAGATTGTGTATTGGTTGAAAAAAGCTGAAGAAGTGGCTGAAAATGACGGGCAAAAAGCTCACATAGGCAAATTAATCGAGTTTTATGAAACTGGAGATTTGAAAACATTCGACGAATATTCTATACTTTGGGCTGAAGACACAAAATCCGACGTTGATTTCATCAACGGATTCATCGAATCCTATGGTGACCCTCTAGGAATGAAAGGTGCTTGGGAATCACTTGTAAATTTCAAGAACCAAGAAGCATCAAACCGCACACACATCATAAGCGACAACGCACAATGGTTTGAAGACAACTCCCCTGTTGACAAGAGATTCAAGAAAGAAGAAGTCAAAGGCGTATCAGCTAAGGTTATCACTGCCGCCATCCTTGCAGGCGACTGTTACCCATCTACTCCTATCGGTATAAATTTGCCTAACGCCAACTGGATACGTGCCGCACATGGTTCTAAGTCTGTTACAATCGAGAACATTACCGATGCTTATGATGAAGCAGCTAAAGGTAACGGATTCAACCAAGAATTTGCTTATTCTGATGTCGAAATCGAAAGTATGAACAAGTACCTTACCATCACCGACAAACTTCACACCGACCTTCATGAGTGTCTTGGACACGGATCTGGGAAATTGCTTCCTGGAGTTGACCCTGATGCATTGAAGGCTTACGGTTCTACATTGGAAGAAGCTCGTGCCGACCTATTCGCTTTATATTACCTAGCTGACAAAAAACTAATTGAACTTGGCATACTTGATAGTCCTGACGCATACAAGTCAGAGTATTACAAATATGTAATGAACGGATTAATGACACAGCTTACTCGTATCGAGCCAGGCAAAAACATTGAGGAATCGCACATGCGTAACCGCAAACTTATCACAGAATGGGCTTACAAGCACGGAAAAGACGACAACGTTATCGAATACGTTAAACGTGACGGCAAAACCTACTTAAAAATCAACGATTATGAAAAATTACGTAACCTATTCGGTGAATTGTTAGCTGAAGTTCAACGCATAAAATCAGAAGGGGATTTTGAGGCTGGCATGAAACTCGTTGAGGACTACGCAGTGAAAGTTGATTCCGAAATTCACAAAGAAGTGCTAGAACGTTACGCTAAATTAAACATCGCACCATATAAAGGCTTTGTTAATCCTGTTTACACAGCAATAACCGATGAAAATGGTAATATTACCAATGTGAAGGTTGATTATAGTGAGAATTATGTAAACCAAATGTTACGATACTCACGAGATTATTCTCCACTAACGACAAAATAAAACCACGTTAATAACATTTTAATAACGAAGTTAGGCTGTTGCAAAGATAAAAAGCACTATTTTTGCAACAGTCTTTTTTTATACATATAATTATATGGAAAATTCATCACATGAAATAGCAAGACAAATACGCCACGATTTTTTCGTATTCCGTAACGGCATGCTCGCCGACAGCATACGTGAAACTGGAGATACACATAAACTTATTTTCGGGTTAAATATTCCGCAAATTGCTGATATAGCTAAACGATATGAAAAAAATATATCTGTGGCAACCGAACTATGGGAAAGTTCCGAAACTCGTGAATGCCGTCTTATAGCACCAATGCTATACCCTATTGATGAATTTACCGAAGAAACAGCCAAGAAATGGATTTCTCAAGTTGAAAATATCGAAATAGCAGACAACCTATGCCATAAACTTTTACGCTATACCAGTTTTTCAGATTCGCTAAACAAACAATTTGAAAATGGAACTACTCTTGAAAGATACATAATTTTTAGGTTGGCAATTAACATGCTGGCTATCGGAAAACATATTGATACCGAATGGTTTCTTCAACTCGTAAAAAACGAGCTTGAAAAAGACGTACAACACAATTATAATATTGCCCGACAATTACAATTTGAGATAGCAGAATTACAATCATAACTGCAGTTTTATCACATTCCTTCGTAAAAATAGCGTTTTTTCATAGCATAAATTCATATACATAATGCATATATTGTCAATATGTGCCTAATTAAAGAAATTTTTCTTTAAAAAGGATTGTTTATTGACATAAAAGCATTACATTTGTCACTTCAAATAAGAACAATTTAAAATTTTGCATTATGAAAAAGCACAATTTTTATGCTGGTCCATCTATTTTGAGCGAATACACTCTTAACAAAACTGCCGAAGCTATCAAAGATTTTGCAGGTACAGGACTTTCTATACTTGAAATATCTCACCGTAGTAAGGAATTTACTGCAGTAATTGAGGAAGCCGAACAACTATTCAAAGAGTTGCTAGACATTCCTGAGGGTTACAAAGTGCTATTCCTAGGTGGAGGTGCAAGCATGCAATTCTGCATGGTTCCTTTCAACCTATTAAAGAATAAAGCTGCTTACCTAGATACTGGTACTTGGGCAAATAAAGCTATCAAAGAAGCTAAGTTATTCGGTGAAGTTGACGTTGTAGCATCATCAAAAGCCGACAACTACACATATATACCAAAAGATTATACAGTTCCTGCTGATGCAGATTATTTCCATATCACAACCAACAACACTATTTATGGTACTGAGATACGCAAAGATTTAGATGTTAACGTACCTCTAGTAGCTGACATGTCTAGCGATATATTCTCTCGCCCTATCGACATTTCTAAATATGATGCAATATATGGTGGAGCTCAAAAAAACCTAGCTCCTGCAGGTGTTACTTTCGTCATAGTTAAAGAAAGTGCATTAGGTAAAGTCGAAAGAGCTATACCTACAATGCTCGACTACCGCACTCATGCCGATAAGGGTTCTATGTTCAATACACCTCCAGTGCTACCTATATTCTCTGCAGTACAAACACTTCGCTGGTACAAGGAACTAGGTGGTGTTAAGAAACTAGAAGAAATGGATAACGCCAAGGCTGCAAAACTATATGATGCTATCGATTCTAGTAAAATGTTTGTAGGAACAGCAAAAACTGAAGACCGCTCAATCATGAACGTATGCTTCGTTATGCAACCTGAATACAAAGAACTAGAAAAAGATTTTATTGATTTTGCAAGCACAAAAGGCATTGTTGGCATTAAGGGACACCGTAGTGTAGGAGGTTTCCGTGCATCTCTATATAATGCGCTTCCTATGGAAAGCGTTGACGTGCTTGTTGCGGCAATGAAAGAATTTGAAAAAAATCATTAATCAGAATATATTTATAAATCCTAGAAACATGAAAATTCTAGTAGCAACAGAAAAGCCATTTGCCGCAACCGCAGTAAAAGGCATCAAAGAAGTGATTGAAGCCGCTGGTCATGAGCTTGTTTTGCTCGAAAAGGGAACTAAAGCCGACTTAATAAATGCAATAACCGACGCATCGGGTTTAATCGTGCGTAGCGATATTGTAGACAAAGATGTTTTTGATGCGGCTAAGGAACTTAAAGTTGTGGTGCGTGCTGGGGCTGGTTATGACAATATAGACCTTGCAGAAGCTACAGCTAAAGGTGTCTGCGTAATGAACACACCAGGACAAAACTCAAATGCAGTAGCAGAACTTGTATTCGGTATGGCAATCATGATGATACGCAACAACTATAACGGTAAGGCTGGCACTGAATTGAAAGAAAAATCACTCGGCATCCATGCCTATGGTCAAGTGGGACGTAACGTTGCACGTATCGCCAAAGGTTTCGACATGGCGGTAACAGCACTTGATCCATTTGTTAAAGATGAAGATATGCTCGCCGAAAACGTGACTCCAGTACATTCTGTTGAAGAACTATACAGCAAGAATCAGTTTGTGTCGTTACACATACCTGCAACCCCACAAACCAAGAAGTCTGTCAGCAAAGAACTAATCACTTTGCTTCCTGAGAATGGTGTACTTATAAACACTGCTCGTAAAGAGGTTATCGACGAAGATGGATTAGCTGCGGCTCTTGAAGCTCGTCCTGACATCAAATACATAGCCGATGTCAAACCAGACAATGCTGAAGAGCTTGTTGCCAAATTTGGAGATAGAGTATTCTTTACGCCAAAGAAAATGGGCGCTCAAACAGCCGAAGCTAACATAAAAGCTGGCATAGCGGCAGCAGAACAAGTTGTAGCTAATTTACGTGACGGTTGGAACCGTTTCCAAGTAAACAAATAATAAATCAAATTTACATTAATATAAATGGGTTGCCCGATTCTCCTTGGCAACCCATTCTTTTTTTATATTATATCACCTTTCATGGTGACAAAATAACTCTCCTAGCTAATTAAAATTCGTAGTCCACGCAAGCACGGGACTCTTTATGACCAGCAAGCAATCCAGCAGCAGCAACATGAGCTGGGTGCTTTGCATACACATCAACATCTGCCATAGTATCAACAACAGCTGCCAATACGACATCCCACGTTTCATTAGGATTTTCATTAATACCCACTTCCATGCTACGAAGCACGTCTATCTGTTCAGGCAGAGCGTCCAATGCAGCTTTAAACTTCATTGCCACTTCCTTACGTTCTTCTTGTGTTCCAGTCAACTTGAAACTTACAATATGCTTTACCATAAATTAATGTATTTTATTTTGAGTATAATTTTTCTTTCAATGCTTGCACTTTCTCATCGGTGATATAATCATCGTAATCCATTATTTTATCAATTATACCATTAGGAGTAAGTTCCACCATACGGTTACAAACTGTTTGAATGAACTCATGGTCATGCGATGACATTATAACATTACCTTTGAACGATTGCAACGTGTTGTTAAACGCCTGAATAGATTCCAAATCAAGATGATTAGTAGGAGTATCTAATATTAGCGTATTAGCATCGGTCATCATCATCTTTGCAATCATGCAACGCATCTTTTCACCTCCAGATAGCACTGAAGCCTTCTTTAAAACCTCTTCACCAGAGAAAAGCATTTTACCTAAGAACCCCTTTATATATATTTCGCTAGTGTCGCTACTATATTGCGACAACCAATCAACAAGGTTCATATCAGTGTTAAAATAAGCAGAATTGTCCAAAGGTAAATATGCCGTTGTGATAGTTTGCCCCCATTCGTATGAACCAGCATCCGGCTTGCGTTTTCCGTTTATAATCTCAAACAAAGCGGTCATAGCACGGGGATCACGACTCAAGAATACCACCTTATCATTCTTTTCGATAGTCAAATTAACATCTTGGAAAAGCAATTCGCCTTCTACTGATGCCGTAAGTCCATGAAGTTCAAGAATCTTGTTGCCCGGTTCCCGATTAGGCGTAAAAATAATTCCCGGGTAACGACGAGATGATGGCTGAATTTCTTCAATATTAAGTTTCTCAAGCATCTTCTTGCGGCTTGTTGTCTGTTTTGATTTTGCAACGTTAGCACTAAATCGGCGAATAAATTCTTGTAATTCCTTTTTCTTTTCCTCCGCCTTTTTATTAGCTTGTTGCTGTTGGCGAAGAGCCAATTGGCTCGATTGATACCAGAAACTGTAATTTCCCGCAAAAAGCGTCACCTTATTATAATCAATATCAAGCGTGTGCGTAGAAATCGCATCTAAGAAGTGGCGGTCATGTGACACCACCAAGACTGTAGTATCTTCACATTTCGACAAATAATCCTCCAGCCAACTTACTGTATCAAGGTCTAGGTCGTTAGTAGGCTCATCAAGCAACAGATTGTCAGGATGACCAAAAAGAGCCTTAGCAAGAAGTACACGCACCTTTTCTTTCGCACTCATATCTCTCATGAGCGTGTAATGCTTATCTTCTTTTATACCTAATCCGCTCAACAATGCCGCAGCATCGCTTTCAGCATTCCAGCCTTCCATTTCGGCAAATTTCTCCTCTAGCTCAGATGCTCTTATACCGTCTTCATCACTGAAATCTGGTTTAGAATACAATTCTTCCTTCTCTTTCATCACCGCCCATAACAAGGTGTGACCTTGAAGTACCGTATCAAGCACGGTAAAATCATCATAAGCAAAGTGATCCTGACTTAAAACGCTCATTCGCTCGCCAGGTCCTTGCGTAACCGTACCTTGTGTAGGTGTCAGCTCTCCGCTCAACATACGCATCAACGTACTCTTTCCAGCTCCGTTGGCACCAATTATTCCATAACAATTACCCGATGTGAATTTAAGATTCACATCTTGAAACAATACTCTTTTACCAAATTGAATACCTAAATTACTAACTGCAATCATAGCTTAATCTTATTGAAAGTGCAAAGTTAAGAATTAATTTCCATATTTAACACATATACGCCACTGCATAAACATATTGTATAAGCATAGCTACACACTTAACATTTTAACAATACATCTGTTATTTTTTTAAATAAAAACACACCAAATCAGAAAAATAGAACATTCAAACAGAAATAGCCACCTAGTTAATAATCTTTAATTAATGTAAAGCAATTGCATTATTTATACATTTATACATACCTTTGCATCGAAATTTACATTACAAACAATTTATGAATAGAATCTTTTTATCATTTTGTGCTGCATGCGTAGCACTAGCTTCTCATGCGGGTGGCATTTTAGCAAATACTAATCAAAACGCAACTTTCTTACGTAATCCCGCTAGAGATGCAGCCATTGCTATAGATGGCGTATACAACAACCCAGCTGGTATAGCATTCCTTCCTGAAGGATTTCACCTATCACTTAGTTGGCAAGCCGCATTCCAAAAAAGACAAATCACCTCAAACAACCCATTATATGAAATAGGTGAAGGCAACAACGGAACTGAAAAATTCTTTGAAGGAGAATCAAATGCCCCTGTCATACCATCATTCCAAGCTGCCTACGTGCTAAACGACAAATTAGCACTATCGGCTCAATTTGCAGTAGGTGGCGGTGGCGGAAAATGCGAATTTGAGAACGGTCTACCAATGTTTGAGAAAATGATTGGAATCCAACTCCTAAGCGCTAGTGCCACATCATACGCCTTACAACAACAAATCACCGGCAAACAATATATCTATGGATTGCAACTAGGTGCAAGCTATAAACTTAATGACAAAATCGCTATTTTCGGTGGTGTTCGTGGTGTACTTGCCGACTATTCATATACTGGCGTAATCTCAGGAATGAAAGCTAGCGGTCCTTTTTCAGGAAATCAAAGCATCAACGCATCCGATTACTTGACCACTGTTGCCCAATATGCGGCTGCTGCTGGAGATCAAGCAAGTGCAACCGCAGCTGCTACAGGTGCAGCCCTATTATCTCACGATTTCATTCTTGACTGTTCTCAAAGTGACATAGGATTTACTCCTATAATTGGCATCGACGTAAATTTAGGTAAATTGAACTTAGCGGCAAAATATGAGTTCCGCACTAAGCTTAACCTTGAGAACGACTCTAAGGGTAATAGCACAAACGTTAATGCTTATATGCCACAATACATTGATGGTGGAAAAGTGCGTTCTGACATACCGGCACTATTCACTATAGGTGCTCAATATTCAGTATTACCAACAGTTCGCGTGGCAGCTGGTTTCCATTACTATTGGGATAAGGATGCCAAAGGCACTCCTATCGTAGAGGGCGACAACACATGGGAAGCTCTACTAGGAGCAGAATGGGATATAAACAAAAAGTTCATGATTAGCGCAGGTCTTCAACGCACCCAATACGGATTCAAAGATTCCGACATGAGCGATATCACTTTCAACACAAGCTCAACAGCTTTATGTATTGGCGGTGCTTACAACATCAACGACAAAATGAGATTAAACGTGGGCTACATGCATTCTTTCTATGGCGACCATTGCGTAGAAGGAGCTAATGCGGGTATGTACGATTGTTACACTCGCAAGAATGATGCGGTAGGCGTAAGTTTCGATATATCATTTTAAGAACATATAACACAATATAGTAAATTTGAGAGATATTATTATTTTATTGGAGAAAAGGAAATCGTGATGATTTCCTTTTCTTATTTTTTCATCTACCACAATTCAAAAAACAAACATCACAATAAAAAAATCGGGAATCGTACCTTCACGGTGCAATCCCGATTATCATATAACCCATTACTATATATTACATGGCTTTTTAATCTGCCATCGTTTTTGAAATATAAAGAAAAAAGTTAGTCGTTTGAAGCTCGTTATTCCTTTATTTTATCTTTTGACTAGCAAAACGACATTAGGTTTAAGAGGCAACGACAATTTTAACCCTTATTAACCAAACAAATACCTGAAAGCTTCTTCTACCTTCGAAACCTCCACCAACTTCAGTTTTAACCTCGACGTATCAAAGCCTTTTAAATTATATTTAGGAATTATCATCGTATTAAATCCCAGCTTCTCCGCCTCACTAATTCGCTGCTCAATACGAGTCACTTGGCGTATTTCACCGCTCAAGCCCACTTCACCGCTCATGCACAATCCTTTATTTATAGGCATATCAACGTTAGACGATAAGATTGCACATATCACAGCCAAATCAATAGCCGGATCATTTACTTTCAAACCTCCAGCTATATTCAGAAAAACGTCTTTCTGAGCCAATTTAAATCCAACCCGTTTCTCTAAAACAGCGAGCAACATATTCATACGTTTTCCATCAAAACCTGTAACCGAACGTTGAGCAGTCCCATATGCGGCTGTGCTAACTAGTGCTTGTGCCTCTATCAAGAACGGACGTATTCCTTCTAGCGTAACACCTATAGCTATACCGCTTAACGAATCTCCCCTTTGCGAAAGTAACATTTCCGACGGATTTGCCACCTCACGAAGCCCCGATTGAGTCATCTCATAAATTCCCATTTCGGAAGTACTACCGAAGCGGTTCTTAATTCCTCGTAATATTCGGTACATATAATGGCGATCACCCTCAAACTGAAGCACAGCATCAACAATATGTTCCAAGACTTTAGGCCCCGCTATACTACCTTCTTTATTTATATGCCCTATCAGTATCACTGGTGTATTGGTCTGCTTCGCAAATTTCAGCAACGCCGCAGCACATTCACGCACCTGCCCCACACTTCCAGCAGAAGATTCAAGCATATCAGAAGCTATTGTTTGTATTGAATCAACGACGACTAAATCTGGGTTAAAGTTTTTTATGCTCGTAAATATCGATTCTAGCGAAGTGTCACACACAATATAACATTCGCAATCAATCTTGCCACCACAAATACGATCGGCACGCATCTTCAGTTGCTGTTGACTCTCCTCACCACTCACATATAGCACCTTGCGACTACGTATTCTCAGCACATTCTGCAATATAAGGGTTGATTTTCCTATACCAGGCTCTCCACCTACAAGTATTATCGATCCCGGCACTAGCCCTCCTCCCAGCACTCTGTTCAGCTCACCGCTAGGCAATGGTATTCTTCGTTCGTTTTCCGATTTTATATCCGAAATTTTCACTGGTATGGCACGTTTTTTTCCATCCGCCACATCGCTAAAGGATGTCATGGCTTTTGCTGGTTTAGCCGCCACTTTTTCTTCAACGTAAGTATTCCATTCCCCACAAGCGGGACATTTACCCACCCATTTTGGAGATTCAGCGCCACAATTACTGCAATAGAACATGGACTTAACCTTAACTGCCATACGCGATTCTTATTTTTTTATAAAACAAATTCGACGGAACTCGCTAATTACAATGGCAGCAGCCATACCTACGTTAAGCGATTCGCTAGTCGCTACACCTGCCGGATATGACGGAATCAACAAACGTTTCTTTATTATTTCACCTAATTTTGGAGATATACCCTTCCCCTCGTTGCCAAAAACAACGAAGCCTCGTTTTTCTAAATCACTTTTATAAATATTCTCTCCATCCAAGAATGTACCATAAACAGGCATATCATCGTACAATTCAAACAATTCTTCTAAATCGCAATAATGCACTTTAACACGAGATATCGCACCCATAGTGGCTTGCACAACTTTATGATTATACACATCCACCGTCTTTTCACTACAAAAGATGTTTTTTATACCATACCAATCGGCAATACGTATAATCGTACCCAGATTCCCAGGATCTTGAACATTGTCCAAAACGATATTCAAGTTACTTTTTACTTCTTCATCATCAACCACATCTTCTGGTATATCATATACGGCAATGACATCGGCAGCTGTAGAAAATTGCGACATGCGTTGCATTTGTCCTTTATTAGCAAACTGTATCTTGCCTAGATGACCGCTATGCCCAAATTGCTCATACCATGCTTGAGTGGCAACTATCATACGACAATTAAAATAATCCCATGTGTCACGCACGCATTTCGTACCTTCCGCCACGAAACAGCCTTCCTCCACCCTATACTTCTTCTGCCCTAATGAAGCGATAAATTTTATAGTGCTATTTGTTACGTTCATATCATATAAATATAATCAACATCCAAAGTTAATATTAATTTTACAAATTAGACAGAATCCACTTAAAATACGATATTCATTGTGAAAAACTTCGTAAAATTCACAACTTATTTTTTATTTTACAGCATTTTCACTAACTTTGTGGAAATAATAAAATTATACAAAAATAATGATTCACTATTTGATGTCAAGCCTATCTTAACGGCTACATTCAGATAGCCTAAAAAATTAAGATACAAAACATGAAAGCTAAACCTGACTTGAGTTTTTGGAAGCTATGGAATCTTAGCTTCGGATTTTTCGGTGTGCAAATCGCTTATGCACTCCAAAGTGCAAATATTAGCCGTATATTTGCGACATTAGGAGCCGACCCGCACAATCTAAGTTATTTCTGGATATTACCGCCACTTATGGGTATTATAGTCCAGCCTATCATCGGTTCACTGAGCGACAAGACATGGTGTCGCCTAGGTCGCCGTCTTCCTTATTTAATTATAGGAGCGTTAGTAGCTGTTATTGTGATGTGCTTATTGCCAAATGCCGGTAGCTTCGGATTGACAGTGAGTGCCGCTATGGTGTTCGGTTTCATATCACTCATGTTCTTGGACACATCTATCAACATGGCAATGCAACCATTCAAAATGCTTGTCGGCGACCAAGTAAACGAAAAGCAGAAAGGACTTGCCTATTCAATCCAAAGTTTCCTATGCAATGCTGGTAGTTTAGTAGGATATTTAGCTCCTATCATTTTCACATTTATCGGCATAAGCAACATCGCTCCAAAGGGTCAAGTTCCCCAAAGCGTAACATACGCATTCTACGTAGGTGCAGCGATCTTGATTCTTTGTGTCATATACACATTTGCTACCGTCAAGGAAATGCCTCCAAAAGAATATGCGGCTTTCCACGGATTTGAAGCAGAAACAGCAAACAAGAAAGACGAAAAGAAAGAGTCTATGATTTCTCTTCTTATACACGCCCCTAAAGTGTTCTGGACTGTAGGTCTTGTTCAATTCTTCTGCTGGTGTGCTTTCATGTACATGTGGACTTATACCAACGGAGCTATCGCTGACACCGTATGGCATACAACCGACACAGCCTCTGCTGAATATCAAGAAGCAGGAAACTGGGTTGGCGTATTATTCGCGGTTCAAGCTATCGGTTCTTTAATTTGGGCAGCTCTTATCCCTCAATTCAAGAGCCACAAAGTAGCTTATAGTGTCAGCTTGTTATTAGGCGGTATAGGTTTTATCTCAACATTGTTTATTAACGACCAATATATGCTATTCATTTCTTACTTGCTTATAGGATGTGCATGGGCAGCTATGCTAGCTCTTCCATTCACAATACTCACAAACTCTATATCAGGAAAGAACATGGGTACATATTTAGGACTATTCAACGGAACTATTTGTTTGCCACAAATCATTGCCGCTGCCGTTGGAGGAGGTCTTTTAACTCTTGTTGGAAGCAAGCAAGTGAACATGCTGGTACTTGCTGGAGCTTTATTAATAATCGGTGCTGTCGCAGTTTTCATTATCAAAGAGACATACGCAGAATCGACATCAAAGAAGGCTTAAATCTATAAGCATAATAAAGGTTTGATTAGAGAGAAGAGGGAGGCTAACAGTTTTTGTTACCTCCCTCTTCAGTTTTACCTTCAAGGCACAACAATAAGCTCACGTATTATATAATCGGCAAGCATTACACCTTTTTCCGAAAGCCTCACAGAGCCATTTGTTCCCTCAAGTTCACCTGAAATCAAAAATTTTCTACTACAATTAATCAAATGATTATGTAATTCTTCACCAAAAAGCTCACACACCTTGTCTAAGTTTAGCCCCCACATAGTACGTAGATTAATCATCACATACTCATTATAACGTTCACAATCAGACTCAGCATCTACCTCAAATGCGAATCCAACTTCATTAACCCTTTTAATATATTCATGAATAGAAGATGGATTATAACGACGCTGTCTTCCATCAAAACTATGCGCCGATGCCCCCAAACCTAAATAAAGAGTAAAATTCCAGTAATTAGAATTATGTCTTGAATGATAGCCATGTATTGCAAAATTAGAAATTTCATAATGCTCATACCCTGCTTTTTTAAGCTCAGCAACAAGTATCTCGTACATGTTTACGCAATCATCTTCATCACACTCCTCAACTTCACCACACTCCCTTTTCTTGTAAAGTACCGTCCCTTCTTCATAGCTTAAATTATAACATGAAATATGAGGCACTTTCAATTTCAATGCTTGAACTACAGAATAACGCCATGAGTCGACCGACTGTAACGGTAATCCATATATTAAGTCGATGCTTATATTATCAAAACCAGCCTCACGAATCACGTCTACGGCGAGTTTTGCTTGCGAGGCATTATGCCTCCGACCAACTGCCACCAACTCCGCATCAACAAAGCTTTGCACTCCCATACTGACACGGTTTATACCAAGCACCTTACATGCTTTAAGATACTCAAGAGTCACATCATCTGGATTAATTTCAATAGTAAATTCTTCTACAGTATTGAAATCAACTGCACTTTTTATATAATTCACCAACCGCCTTAACTGTTCTATCGGCAGCAATGAAGGTGTTCCACCACCTATATATATAGTTGTGACATTTTCATCTCCCAATTCATCCACCCTACTCAGAAGTTCAACATGCAACGCATCTATATAGTTTTCAGACAGACTGTTGTCCACTATCGAATAAAAATCGCAATATATGCAACGCTTCTTGCAGAATGGGATATGTACATAAATTCCAGCCATAAACATGCAAAAATAATAATAAACAAAGACAGCACAAACAAAAAACATGATTATAAAACATGTTTTGTAACATATTGCTAAGTTATTGCCATGTCAAAAAAAAATCATAATTTGCAACCGCTTATTAAAATTAACTATTTTAGAAACTAATAAAATTACTAATAACATGAAGGTTTATCAAACTAATGAAATCAAGAACATCTCTTTGCTAGGTAGCAAAGGATCTGGTAAAACCACACTTGCTGAAGCGATGCTTTACGAGTGTGGAGTTATAAAACGTAGAGGAACAGTTGAAGCAAAAACTACCACTTGCGACTATTTCCCTGTTGAAAAGGAATATGGATATTCTGTCTTTTCAACTGTTTTTTATGCTGAGTTCTTAAACAAAAAGCTGAATGTTATCGATTGTCCTGGAAGTGACGACTTTGTGGGTAACGCAATCACCGCATTAAACGTTACCGACACTGGTGTTATCCTTATCGACGGACAATATGGCGTGGAAGTAGGAACTCAAAACATTTTCCGCACATGCGAACAATTGAAGAAACCTATTATTTTCGCCATCAACCAACTTGACGGAGAAAAAGCCGACTTCGACAACTCGATCCTACAATTAAGAGAACATTACGGCAACAAAGTAGTGCCTATCCAGTTCCCTATAAATTGCGGTCCGTCATTCAACTCTATGATTGATGTGCTTTTGATGAAACAATACACTTGGGGTCCTGATGGTGGAGTTCCTACTATAACTGAAATCCCTGCTGAATATAAAGACAAAGCTCTAGAAATGCACCAACAACTAGTTGAAGCAGCTGCTGAAAACGACGAGGGATTAATGGATAAATTCTTCGACCAAGGAGCCTTAACAGAAGACGAACTTCGTTTAGGTATACGTAAAGGACTTATCGACCGCAGCATATTCCCTGTATTCTGCGTAAGTGCACTGAAAGATATGGGAGTTCGCCGCATGATGGAATTTTTAGGTAATGTGGTGCCTTTCGTAAATGACATGCCTGCTCCAGTAAACACTGAATTGGAAGAAGTTACCGTTGATTCAAACGGTCCTCTTAGCTTGTTTGTATTTAAAACAACAGTTGAGCCGCACATCGGTGAAGTTACATACTTCAAAGTTATGTCAGGTACACTAAAATCGGGTGCTGACGTAACCAACATGAACCGTGACAGCAAAGAACGTCTTGCTCAGATATATTGCGTATGCGGACAGGTGAAAACTGCTGTTGACGAATTAAAAGCCGGTGATATAGGAGCTACAGTAAAGATGAAAGATGTACGCACAGGTTGCACTTTGAACGGTGCTGGTTGTGACTACAAATTTGACTTCATCAAATATCCTGCACCTAAATACCAACGTGCTATCAAACCAGCAAATGAGGCTGATGCTGAAAAATTAAGTGCTATCCTTACTCGCATGCACGAGGAAGATCCAACATGGGTAGTTGAACAATCAAAAGAATTGAAACAAACTATAGTTTCTGGTCAAGGAGAGTTCCACCTAAGAACATTGAAGTGGCGAATTGAAAACAACGAAAAACTATCTATAAATTATATCGAGCCAAAGATACCTTACCGTGAAACTATCACAAAAGCAGCTCGCGCCGATTATCGCCACAAGAAGCAATCAGGTGGTGCTGGTCAATTCGGTGAAGTTCATTTGATAATTGAACCATACGAAGAAGGTATGCCAAAACCAGACACATTCAAATTCAATGGCCAAGAATTTAAGATGAACGTCAAAGATACTCAAGAGATTCCACTTGAATGGGGAGGTAAACTTGTTGTCTGCAACTGTATCGTCGGAGGTGCAATTGATGCACGCTTCATTCCTGCAATCGTTAAAGGTTTGATGGACAGAATGGAACAAGGTCCTTTGACTGGTTCATACGCACGTGACGTAAGAGTTTGTATCTATGATGGAAAAATGCACCCAGTAGACTCTAACGAAATCTCATTCCGCCTAGCAGGACGTAACGCATTCAGCGAAGCGTTCAAGAATGCGAATCCAAAGATTCTAGAACCTGTTTATGATGTAGAGGTTCTTGTTCCTAGCGATAAGATGGGCGATGTAATGAGCGACTTACAAAGCCGTCGTGCATTAATCATGGGAATGGAAAGCGATAAGGGTCTTGAAAAGATTTCAGCTAAAGTTCCTTTGAAAGAGATGTCAAGCTACTCTACCGCCCTTAGCTCAATAACAGGCGGCCGTTCATCGTTCACTATGAAGTTCGCTTCTTACGAGCTTGTTCCTGGAGATGTTCAAGACAAACTTTTGAAAGCATACGAAGCTGAAAACAACGAAGATTAACAAACAGAACATTCTATATATTGAGAGAGTATTCAGACCATTTCTGAATACTCTCATTTTATATCATGTTGTAATAAAATCAACAAGATTGGTATAAACCAACATTTTTTCAGTTCCACATCATTTTTCGCTTGTTAAAATTTTCATTTTTCACATTTATTTGTTAATTTTGTCGTGCATTGTTAATTAGACATTAGATTTAAGCTGACAATTTTGGAACATTTTTTTTGATAAATTGTTAATCTTAAAAAATAATGTATTAAACTATTATGCGACACCTATATAATAATGTAGCAATATTATGAAGAAATCGACAATTTGGATTTTGACAATAGTTATGGCATGTTCTTTTCTCGGTTTGCTCTTTGTTCAAATCATGTACATGGAGAATATCATAAAAATGAGAAACGAACAATTCTCTGAAATTGTAAAGAGAAGCCTATATAGTGTGTCTACTTCACTTGAGCAAGACGAAACTAAATATTTTTTAGAAGAAGATGTGAATGAAGTGGAGAGTGCTATATACGGCTCTAATACCACCCAAACAAAAAAATTTGAGTACTATATCACATCTCCCGTCGATAGCACAAGATACAAAATACAAGGAGATTTAAAAACAATCAAAGTAGAGCCTAAAAGCAACACCAACCTAAAGGACATCAATGCTAAATATAAAAATATGCAAGAGATATTGAAAGGTCAATATCTTTACCAAAAAGGACTTTTAAACGAGGTCATACTCAACATATTAAGCCAATCGAGCAACCGCCCTATCACAGAGCGTGCCGATTCAAGCATTGTCAACAGCTATTTAAAAGATGAGTTGGAAAACAACGGTATAAACCTACATTACGAATTTGCTGTTGTCGACCGCTTCGGTAACAGCATTTACAATTCGGCTGGATATGAACTTGACGAAGAGGCAAGCGTGTATACGCAAGTCCTATTCCCTAATGATCCCGTCAACAAAATGACTTATTTAAAAGTTTTATTCCCCACTAAGAACGATTACATATTCTCTTCAATCAAATTCCTGATACCATCGTTCGCATTTACATTCATATTGCTTGTGGTATTCCTATTCACCATTATATTAGCATTCCGTCAGAAAAAATTATCGGAAATGAAGAACGATTTCATCAACAACATGACACACGAATTTAAAACTCCTATTTCCACAATATCACTAGCGGCGCAAATGCTCAATGACGATTCTGTGAGAAAAAGCCCAACAATGCTACAGCACATATCAGGCGTTATCAACGATGAAACCAAGCGATTAAGATTCCAAGTTGAGAAAGTTCTGCAAATGTCAATGTTTGACAGGCAGAAAGCCACCTTGAAGCTACAGGAAGTAGACGTAAACTCCATCGTGGCAAACATTGTGCATACATATAAAATAAAAGTGGAAAAATACGGCGGACACATAGAGTCAAACCTAGATGCAGAAGATTCAATCGTAAATGTGGATGAAATGCACTTTACAAACGTGATTTTCAACCTTCTAGACAATGCGTTAAAATATAGGCGTGACGAAATTCCACTTGAGCTTTCTATAAACACGCGCAACATTGGAACAGATAAAATTGAAATCACAGTTGCCGACAATGGTATAGGTATCAAAAAAGAGGATTTAAAGAAAATATTCGATAAATTCTACCGTGTTTCGACTGGGAATAGACACGACGTAAAAGGTTTCGGACTTGGTCTTGCATACGTACACAAACTAATAACCCAATTTAAAGGCAACATCTACGTGGAAAGCGAGTTGAATGCCGGTTCTAAATTTATAATAATATTACCACTAATAAAATAAAGAATTATGGAAGAAAGATTGCGTATTCTATTATGCGAAGATGACGAAAATCTTGGCATGCTTTTAAGAGAATATCTTCAAGCAAAAGGTTTTAATGCCGACTTGTTTGCAGATGGTGAAAGTGGCTACAAGGCATTTTTGAAAGGAAAATATGACTTGTGTGTGCTTGATGTGATGATGCCTAAAAAGGACGGCTTCGCTCTTGCACAAGAAATCCGCACCGTAAACAGCGAAGTTCCTATTATCTTCTTGACCGCAAAGTCGCTTAAAGAAGACATCTTGGAAGGCTTCAAAATCGGCGCTGACGACTATATCACGAAACCTTTCAGTATGGAAGAATTGGTATTCCGTATTGAAGCCATATTACGCCGTGTGAAAGGCAAAAAGGGCAAAGAAATCACCATGTATAAGATTGGTAAGTTCACATTCGACACACAAAAGCAAGTGCTTATGGTAGATGACAAAGTGACTAAACTTACCACTAAAGAGTCAGAACTCCTTAGCTTGCTATGCGCTCACGTGAACGAAATTCTTGAACGCAATTTCGCATTAAAGACTATTTGGATTGATGACAACTATTTCAACGCACGCAGCATGGATGTGTATATCACAAAATTGCGTAAGCATTTGAAAGACGATCCATCTATCGAAATCATCAACATTCACGGAAAAGGATATAAATTGATTGCTCCAGAGGTTGAAGCAAAGGCTAAATAACCTATTAAGCAATTCGCTGAATAAAACTATCACATCGTACTCGTGTTGGTGTGATAGTTTTTTATGTTGTAGGACATCAAAGTTTATTGTACTCGGTTATTTAATTTTCAGTATCTTTGCAGTGCTAAAAAAGAAAATTGTTATGATTATGTTTCTATACCACATATACAAATGGATTATAGCTTATCCCCTTTTAATTGTTATAACCCTCATCACGGCAATTGTCACCGGTTTAGGTTGTGTTTTCTTTAACAGCAATTGGTGGGGCTACTACCCTCCTCACATTTGGGGTAAATGTTGGTGTTGGTTGCTATTCGTAAAGATTGAGGTAAAAAACCGAGAAAACATAGATAAGAAAACATCTTATGTGTTTGTAGCCAACCATCAAGGGGCATACGATATTTTCACAATTTATGGATTCCTGAATCATAACTTTAAATGGATGATGAAAAAAAGTATCGAAAAAATACCATTTGTTGGAATTGCATGCAAATTATCAGGACACATTATGGTTGACCGCTCTTCATCAGTGGCAATGTCTAAATCTATTGAGGTTGCGAGAAAACGTTTGCAGAACGGCATGTCATTGGTTATTTTCCCCGAAGGAGCAAGAACATGGAATGGAAAAATGAAAACATTCAAACGAGGAGCGTTTAAGCTAGCTTTCGACCTAAACCTACCTATTGTACCTATCACTATTGACGGATCATTCAATGTGTTTCCAAGGACATCTAAATTAAACATCAAACCCGGTAAAATAACAATTACCATTCACAAACCAATATATCCAGAAAACAAAGAAGGCGGTATGGAGCAGTTAATGGAAGATAGTTTCAATGCCATACAGAGTTCTTTACCAGTTAATTTACGCACAATCGCAAATTAGCATTTTAACATAGCATTAGCCATGTTATACTGTTTTATTGATTAAAAGCCGCTATTTTTATCACTATTAATAATGATGGATATGAATAAGGAAAACAGTCAAGATAAGAGCCGTAGGACATTTTTGAAAAGGATTATTGCAGGTGGAGCTGTAGTGGCAGCAACTGCGGCAGGTTGTGACTCCCCTCAGAAAAAAATGCAAGCCACACAGGACGTGCCTAAAGGCGATATGACTTATCGATTGAACAACAAAAGCGAAAAAATATCAATTTTGGGCTATGGTTGTATGCGGCTACCTACAAAATCAAACAACAGTGCCCGTGAAAGCGATTCTGAAATAGACCAAGAAATGGTAAACCGACATGTCGATTATGCCATTGAGCATGGTATAAACTATTTCGACACGTCACCAGCATATTGTAAGGGAAAGTCAGAGAGTGCTATGGGGATTGCCTTAAGCCGACACGACCGCAGCAAATATTATATTGCTACTAAACTTTCTAATTTTGCAAGAAGTACATGGACATACGAAGAAAGTATTAAAATGTACCACAATTCGTTTAAAGAATTGAAAGTAGACTATATTGATTACATGCTTCTTCATGGAATCGGCATGGGAGGTGATGACGGAATGGCAAACATGCGTGCCAGATACTTTGACAATGGCGTACTTGATTTCTTGTTAAAAGAGCGCGAAGCGGGACGTATCAAAAATCTAGGATTTTCCTATCATGGAGATGTTTCTTGTTTCGACTATTTGCTAGCTAACCATGACAAATATAAATGGGATTTCGTACAAATTCAAATGAATTATATCGATTGGAAACATGCAGTAAGAGATGCTAACGCCGAGTATCTATATAACGAGCTGGGAAAACGCAACATCCCTGTTGTGATAATGGAACCCTTGCGAGGAGGCGCACTTGCTAACGTACCACCCAAAGTGCTTGAGATGTTCAAGCGATATGATAGCGAATCATCTGCCGCATCGTGGGCATTTCGTTATGCTGGAACGCCTAAAGGCATTCTAACGGTACTTAGCGGAATGACTTATATGGAGCACTTACAAGAGAACATTCGTACATATTCACCCCTAAAGCCATTGACCAGCGAAGAAAATAAAATGGTAGAGCGAGCTGGCGAATTAATCATTAAATTCCCACTAATAGGCTGTACCGCCTGCCAATACTGCATGCCTTGTCCTTATGGGCTAGACATCCCTAGCATATTTGCACATTACAACAAATGTATCAACGAAGGAAATTATTCCGATAATATAAATGATGATGATTATAAAAAAGCACGCCAAGCATTCTTAGTTGGTTATGATAGAAGCGTTCCCAAAATTCGTCAAGCTGACCATTGTGTTGGTTGTCGTAAATGTGAAGAGCACTGCCCTCAAAACATTAAAATTTCGAACAACATGAGAATGATTGACGAATTTGTGGAGAATTTAAAAAGAAACAACAACGTATAATAACAAGACTGGCTTATGTTAAAAAAGACAAGAACAATATTAGCAACCGTATTTTTCGTATTAATTACATTGTTGTTTTTAGATTTCACGGGAACCATCCACAAATATTTCTCATGGATGGCATCCATTCAATTTTTACCCGCAGTTTTAGCATTGAATGTAGCCATCGTAATTGGACTTATTGTGCTAACTCTAATCTTTGGACGTATATATTGTTCTGTAATATGTCCTTTAGGCATATTGCAAGATATAATTTCATGGTTCTCAGGAAAGAGAAAAGGCAAGAAAGACCGATTTGCTTTCTCAAAAAACAAGAAATGGCTAAGAATCGTAGTCTTAGCTATATTTATCCTAACCATGACATTAGGGACTGGAGCTGTAGGCTCTCTTATAGCTCCATATAGCGCTTACGGGAGGATTGCAACAAGTTTTCTAGCTCCATTATACGGATATATCAATAACATATTAGCATATATAGCTGAACGAGCAGACAGCTATGCATTCTATTCTGTTGATGTGCATGTAAAAAGTTGGATGACATTTACTGCAGCTTCAGTAACGTTAGCAGTATTATTCATTTTAGCATGGAGAAACGGACGTACATATTGCAATACTATTTGCCCAGTAGGCTCAATACTTGGTTTTTTTGCAAAATATTCACATTTGAAGCCACATATAGACACAAGCAAATGCGTAGGCTGTAAGCTATGTGCCCACTCATGCAAAAGTTCTTGTATAGATGTAGAACATCACACTATTGATTATAGCCGATGCGTATCGTGCATGAACTGCTTGGATAATTGCAACAAAGGTGCTATAACTTATTGTCATCCTAGGAAATCGACAACAAGTTCTGATAAATCTCGCCGTCAATTTATCGCTATTGCTAGCATAGCAGCTACAACAGCAGCTTTAAAAGCCGAAGAAAAGACCGTTGATGGAGGACTGGCAATATTAGAAGACAAGAAGATTCCGAATCGCACTGTACCAATAGTGCCTGGCGGAGCTTTATCATTAAAGAACTTTACAGATCATTGTACAGCATGTCAATTATGCGTTAGCGTATGCCCTAACGATGTGCTTCGCCCCTCACAAACGCTTGAGCGATTCATGCAACCAGAAATGGGTTATGAACACGGCTATTGTCGCCCAGAATGTACTAGATGTGCAGACGTATGCCCAACAAATGCTATCCGCCCATTACCAAGGGAAGAAAAGATGATGAGAAAGATAGGAACAGCTCGTTGGGTAAAAGAAAATTGTATTGTGTTACGCGATAACGTGGAGTGCGGAAATTGTGAACGCCATTGTCCTAACGGTGCAATAAGAATGATATTACAAGACGAGAACAACCCTAAATCTCCAAAAATCCCAATAATTGATACTGAACGTTGTATTGGTTGCGGAGCATGCGAATATGTGTGTCCCTCACGACCATTCAGTGCAATATATGTGGATGGTATAGAAGTTCATCGCACAATATGAGAACAATAACATACAATTTCATTTTGCAGATTCCAGTAGCAAGTGCAAAACTACAAAAACTCTTTATAAAAATCAATCG
>CAZSHA010000021.1:0-30896 GCA_964606575.1 uncultured Muribaculaceae bacterium
AGTAGTTGATGATATAACTGGTGTTGAGGACGTGGTAAAAGACGGAGATTCGCAAATAGAGTATTACGACTTGTTAGGCGTGAGAGTTGAGAACCCTTCAAACGGTGTTTTCATCAAGAAGCAAGGCTCAAAGACCACCAAGGTGGTTCTATAAAAGAGAAACACTTCTGCTCTAGGAAAAAAGTTGATATCAGGAGGTTGTGCTGACTGCACAGCCACCTTTCTTTTTTAATAGGAGAAATAGGAGATCTGGGAGTAATAGGAGAGGCTGACTGCTAATGATGTTGAGATAGGGCGTAAGCGGCTTTGTCGCCTACGTATATAACTCTTATGGCTCTCATATCTCCTATAACTCCTGTTTAAAAGCATAAAGTATAACGCCTATCGGTATTGGCTATCACTCATAAATGAAAGGAATTGATCGGGGCGATAAAACATTGATGCGGATTTATCGTTATATATTATATATGATTGATGTTTTATGGATGATGTGAAAGATTTTTTTGAGAAACGTACAAGTGTACGCAGATATGAGCGTGAAGCAATACCAGAAGATGTGATGAACGTGATATATACGGCTATAATGAATACGCCGACTAGTTACAACGGTCAACAATTCTCTGTTATAGATGTTTCCGACCAAAAAGTTAAAGAAAAACTTTATGAGGTGATAGGGCAGAAACAAATCAAGACTTGCAACCGCTTCCTTGTATTCTGTGCCGACTATAATAAAATAGGTGTGCTTGCAAAGGACAAAGGATTGGCGATGCCCGATTTCACAAAGACACTTGATGGGGTGTTTGTGGGAGTGATTGATGCGGCTCTGGCAATGAGCAACGCATATACAGCAGCGAGAGCATACGGCATAGGCAGCTGCTGCATAGGCTACACTCGCACCGCCAATCCGCAAAAGATTGCCGAGGTGCTGAATTTGCCCAAAGGCGTATTTGTGGTGTGCGGTTTGACTCTAGGAGTGCCAAGAGAAGCACCCGACGTAAAGCCTAAGCAACCGCAAGAAGTCGTTATCCACAGCAATGCGTATACCGAAAGCGGATTGCTTGAAAAAATGGATAACTACGACAAACAAATAAAGGAATACAACGCAACTCGTAGCGGAACACAAACCGACAACGACTGGGTGTCGCACATACTGGACTACTACAAAGATGCAATGAATTATGAAATGCTTGAATACTTGCGACAACAAGGATTTGACGTGACTAAATAGCAAAAAAGGGCTTCGGTGACAGAATGAATACCGAAGCTCTTTTTAACATTATAAACAAGGCTATTATCCTAGCAATTGTGAGAAATTGGTGGTTATAAGTTTCACCGATATAGCCAATAGGATAACTCCAAAGAATTTACGTATAATAAAAATACCGCCTTCGCCTAACACTTTTTGCACTTTGTCGGTCATCTTCAACACGAAATACACCCATGCCATATTTGCTGTTAGCCCTAAAAGTATGTTTGTCGATGCAAATTCAGCTTTCAACGACAATAGGGTGGTGAATGCACCGGGTCCAGCCAACAAAGGGAATACAAGCGGAACGAGTGTAGCTTCTTTTATAGGTCCGTTGTTCTTGAAAATCTCGATGTCGAGTATCATTTCAAGCGCTACGCAAAAGATGATTAGACCACCCGCCGCAGCAAAAGCCGTGATATCGACGTGGAACAGTTTCAACAGCAAATCGCCAGCAAAGAAAAAAGCCAACATCAAAACATAGGAAATGATAGTAGCCTTAAATTCGCTTACGGGACGTTCACGTTGCTTCAAATTGATAATAATAGGCACTGAACCGATAATGTCGATTATCGCAAAAAGCACTATAAAAGCACTTAAAAACTCTTGAAGATTAAAACTATTAAACATAACTGTATATTTTTTTGCAAAAATAGAGAATTAAACTTGTAGTAGCAAACAGGAAAACCAAGAAGGCAAAATATATCAGAAAAAAATAAGAATTTAGTAGAATGTTATTTGTGTCAGTCGGTGAATTGTTGTAATTTTGCGTGAATTAATACTCATGTTATATGAACGACGGAATTAAAAAAGTACTTTTGCTCGGTTCGGGTGCATTAAAGATTGGTCAAGCCGGAGAGTTTGACTATTCAGGTTCTCAAGCGTTAAAAGCTCTTAGAGAAGATGGAATATCAACAGTTTTGATAAATCCGAATATCGCAACTATTCAAACGTCGGAAGGTGTTGCCGATAAGGTGTATTTCCTTCCAGTAACTCCTTTCTTTGTTGAAGAGGTGATAAAGAAAGAACGTCCTGACGGAATATTGCTTGCATTCGGTGGACAAACTGCGTTGAATTGCGGTACAGAGCTTTATCTAAACGGAACATTAGAAAAATATGGCGTAAAAGTTCTCGGAACATCAGTAGATGCAATCATGATTACTGAAGACCGAGATCTTTTTGTGAAAAAGCTAAATGAAATACAAGCGAAGACCCCAGTTTCGCAAGCAGTAGAAACTATGGAGGATGCAGTAGAAGTGGCGCATCGTATAGGATTCCCTGTAATGGTTCGCTCAGCTTACGCATTAGGCGGTTTAGGCTCAGGTATCTGTGCAAACGATGAAGAGTTCCATGAATTGTGCGAAAGCGCATTGACCCACTCAAAACAGATACTTGTAGAAGAATCGCTAAAGGGATGGAAGGAAATCGAATTTGAGGTAATACGAGATAAGAATGACCATTGTTTCACTGTAGTGCCAATGGAAAACTTCGACCCGCTCGGTATACACACAGGTGAAAGTATCGTAGTTGCTCCTATCGTGTCGTTGACACAAGAGCAAATTAACATGTTGCAAGAAATTGCAATCAAGGTCGTTCGTCACATCGGTATTGTCGGTGAGTGCAATATTCAATATGCGTTTAATGCCGTAACCAATGATTATCGTATTATTGAAATTAATGCTCGTTTGAGCCGTAGCTCTGCGTTGGCATCAAAGGCATCGGGCTATCCATTGGCATTTGTTGCAGCTAAACTGGCGTTAGGTTATACACTTGACCAAATCGGCGAAATGGGTACTCCAAATTCAGCATACGTGGCTCCGTCGGTAGACTATATGATTGTAAAGATTCCTCGTTGGGACTTAACAAAATTTGCTGGTGTTGATCGTGAAATTGGTTCTTCAATGAAATCGGTCGGCGAAATCATGTCTATCGGAAAATCTTTTGAGGAAATCATACAAAAGGGACTAAGGATGATAGGGCAGGGTATGCACGGATTTGTGTGCAACCGTGATATTGATTTTGACGATTTAGATCACGCTTTGTCACATCCTACCGATTTACGCATATTCGCAATCGCTAAAGCATTAGAACAAGGATATAGCGTAGAACGTATTGAGGAATTGACAAAAATAGACCCTTGGTTCTTGTCAAAGCTGAAAAACATCGTAGACTATGCTGAAAAATTAAAATCATACTCTAAAATAGAGGAATTGCCTGCAGATGTGCTAGCAGAGGCAAAACGCTTAGGTTTCAGCGACTTCCAAATTGCGCGTTGCGTAGAAAATCCTGAAGTCAATTATGAAGCAGACGTGTTAAGAGTGCGTGAACACAGAAAGAGCTTAAACATCACACCTAGGGTGTGCCGAATTAATACAGTAGCTTCTGAATACCCAGAATTGACAAATTATCTATATGTCACATACGGAGCTGAAGCTCATCAAATTCCTTACGACTTAAATTCTGGCAAAAATATTGTTGTGCTAGGATCAGGTGCTTACCGCATCGGTAGCTCGGTGGAATTTGACTGGTGCTCGGTGAACGCAGTAAACACATGCCGCAAACTTGGCTACAAGTCAATCATGATTAATTACAACCCGGAAACCGTATCAACAGATTACGATATGTGTGACCGTTTGTACTTTGACGAGTTGAGTTTTGAACGTGTACTAGACGTGATTGATTTGGAAACTCCACGTGGTGTTATCGTTTCAGTAGGCGGTCAGATTCCTAATAATCTGGCGATGAAACTTTATCGTCGCCACGTGCCAGTGCTAGGAACACCTCCTATATCAATCGACCGTGCCGAAAACAGACATAAATTCTCGGCAATGCTTGACAACTTAGGCATAGACCAACCTCGTTGGAAAGAACTTACAAGTTTTGATGACATAGATAAATTCGTAGAAGAGGTTGGCTTCCCTGTATTGATACGTCCAAGTTATGTGTTATCCGGAGCAGCAATGAACGTATGTTACGACTACGAGTCTATGCATGAATTCCTAGGAGCAGCGGCAAAGGTTTCTAAAGAATTCCCAGTTGTAGTTTCTGAATTCCTACAAAATGCAAAAGAAATAGAATTTGATGCCGTAGCTCGCAATGGTGAAGTTATTGAATATGCAATATCAGAACATATAGAATTTGCCGGCGTACACTCAGGTGATGCGACTCTTGTATTCCCTGCACAAAAAATCTATATGGAAACCGCACGCCGCATCAAGCGTATAAGCAAGAAGATTGCAAAGGAGCTAAATATATCAGGTCCGTTCAATATTCAATACTTAGCGAAAAACAATGATGTAAAAGTTATCGAGTGTAATCTACGTGCTTCACGCAGTTTCCCATTCGTATCAAAGATATTAAAACGAAACTTCATAGAAACTGCTACAAGAATTATGCTTAATGAGCCAGTAGAGAAAGCCGATTCTTCAACATTCGACATTGACTACACTGGTATTAAGGCATCACAGTTCTCATTCGCTCGTTTGCACAAGGCAGATCCAGTTTTGGGCGTTGACATGTCATCGACTGGTGAAGTGGGTTGCCTAGGAGCTAATTTTGACGAAGCATTGTTAAACGCTATGATTTCGGTCGGTCACCGCATACCAAGCAAAGACAAAGCTGTACTTGTTTCATCAGGTGATGTTCGTGGCAAGGTTGATATGCTTGATTGTTGCCGTACACTAGCAAACAATGGATACAAGCTATATGCAACAGAGGGTACTGCTAAATTCCTAGAATCAAACGGAATCAAGGCAAATCCTGTATGCTGGCCCGATGAAGAAGGCGAAAACATTCTAGATTTGATAGCAACCCATGCTATAGATTTGGTGATAAACATACCTAAGAATCATAGTAAGCGTGAGCTAACAAATGGTTATCGTATTCGTCGTTCAGCTATCGACCATAACATACCATTGTTGACAAATGCACGTCTAGCATCGGCGTATATAAACGCATTCTGTAACATGTCGTTGAATGATGTTGAAATTAAGTCATGGAATGAGTATTAATAATGTCTTAACAGGTATACAACAATAAGAAATAATGGGAAGCTGCAGCCAATAATGCAGTTTCCCATTATTTTAATAATTCTGAAATATGGCAAGAGAGAAAATTTTTCGATTCAAGCAATTCAGTATCACAAACGACCTAAGTGCTATGAAAGTTGGTACAGACGGAGTACTACTCGGGGCTTGGGCTAATGTGGAAAAATCAAAAAAAGTATTAGATGTAGGAACTGGCACTGGACTTATCGCATTGATGATTGCACAAAGATGTGCTGCAAAAATTGATGCCATAGAAATTGATAGTGTTGCCGCAAGAGAAGCCCGCAACAATTTTCTAGAATCACCTTGGAATGATAGACTAAATATAATTGAAGGAGATTTTTCTAATATTGATAATCTTAATCTAGACAAGTACGATACAATAGTTTCAAATCCTCCATATTTTATCAATTCATTAAAATCTCCAGACGAACAACGCACAACCGCTAGGCATTGCAGTTCTTTATCCTACGAAAAGCTACTTAAAAATTCATCAAAGATTCTTTGCGGTGGCGGACATATATATTTGATTACGCCCTATGATGTTGAGATAAGCCTAAACCAATTAATTAAAGAAATTTATTTATTCGTATGCAATAAAATTTATGTCAAGCCTACACCCGATTCACACCCCAAACGCATACTATGGGATATATCCAATGTGAAATCAAAATATGATTACGGGAGTATAATCATAGAGAAAGCTAGGCATATATACACCGATGATTATATTGCATTAACAAAGGACTATTATCTAAATATGTGATAATTTGGACAGATAATTGTTAATGTTGCATAAATAACAAAATAACAGATGTTTGTAATATTGATTTATTACGATTAAGTCGTACTTTTATAATGGGAAAGATTAAACTTTCCACTGATTAAGTAGTCTTATAGATATAACAATTAAAATGATATAGGTTATGAAAAGTAGAATGTCTTTATTGTTAATGCTGTTTTTAACTCTTTCTTTTGCTATTCAAGCTCAAGATTTTGACGATATTTATTATAATAGTTCAAAAGCAAAGAAAGCAGAAAAAGAACAAGCAGCAAAAAAAGAAACAGTCAACAAGACGGCTACTGCGACATATCGAGATATGGAAAATGGTAGAAATGTTGATGAATACAATAGACGTGGTTCATATAATGAAACCGATACAATTAGTAATGATTCTTTGACTACAGCCGAAGGGCAAGATTTCGTGTACACCGACCGTATACGCCGTTTTTACAATCCCTCAGTAGTAGTGGAGTCAAATAATCCAGAAATTGCTGAATCTTATTATATAGCAACTGCTCCAAATGTAAATATCATTTTGGGTACACCGACATGGACTCCGTATTATTCATGGAACTGGGGGTGGTCGACATGGGGTTATGATTATTGGTCTTGGCCGCCATATTATGGATGGAGTACTGTGTATCATTCACCTTGGTGCTACGATTGGGGATGGTCTTTTGGTTGGACATGGCATCACCACCATGCACCACATCATTGGTGGGGACATGGTCATGGACATCACGGACCTATCTATGGCAGTCCAGTACATAAACCATCTATTCCGAAGCCGAATTACAATACTGGTGGGGGTAGAAGACCATTCGGTGCAATTAATAACGGAAGTGGAAGACCTGGCAACATGTCAAATGGAGGACGCAGACCAGTCGCTGTAGATAGTAGAGGCAATAGAATTGACAATAACAGAAACAATGGAACTGTTTCTAATAATAAAGGAAGACGACCGTCTACTGTAAGCAGCCATTCAACAGGCACTCAAACGTCTAACAATTACGGAAGTCGCCCTAGTAGCACACGCAAGGTTAACGTATCAAACGGTAATACCAATAGACGACGAGCTAATGTAGGTACTAATAGCTCTTCCAGAAACAACTCATCTCCTTCTTATAAGACTTCTACATCCAACAATAGAAGCAACAGAAGTAACGGTAGCTATCGTAGCAGTTCATCTCGAAGTAGTGACAGCTTTTCTGGTGGCAGCAATAGAAGCAGTAATGGTGACGGAGGAAATCGTCGCCGATAAATTATTAATTTAAAATCAGAAATATAGAATGTTATGAAAAAGATATTAAGTTTGATTTTGGCTGGTATTCCTATGATGTTGTCAGCACAAGTATCATTAGATGCCTATTCAATGTCACAAACCGATCTTAGGGGAACAGCTAGATATGTGTCAATGGCTGGAGCTTTCGGTGCTTTAGGTGGTGATTTATCGGCTATCAATCAAAATCCGGGGGGAATAGGGGTCTATAGAAGTTCTGATGTCGGACTATCATTAAGTTTTGATAATCAAGGAACAAAGACCACAGCGATGGGATTAACTAATTCTGTCAACCAATTCAAATTTAATTGTAACAGTTTCGGGTATGTTGGTGCGTTTAAACTTGATTCTGAAACAATGCCATTTATTAATTGGGGATTTTCGTATAACAGACCCGTTTCATTCAATCGCCGATATAACGGAACTATAAACAACTTGAGCAACTCTTTGTCTAACTATATAGCTACCGTAACTAATAATAGCGGATATACAGCAGAAGATTTAGCATTTGGAGATAATTATGATCCATATATCAATTCTTATGCTCCGTGGCTAAGTATCATGGCTTATAATTCCTATCTCATTAATCCAGTATATAAATCACCTACAAATCTTTCACAAGGTGAAGAAATGATAGGTCTATATAATGGTAATACTTCTGGATTTGCTGAATTTGAAACCATTGAAAAAGGTGGAATTGACGAATTTAATATGAATTTCGGAGGAAACCTTGCCGATGTGCTTTATTGGGGTGTTGCATTCGGAATAAGTAATATGGATTATGACAAGTACACCTATTATGGAGAAGGATTGTCAAATGCAAGTGTTTATACTGAAAATTCCAATGAGATTGATGACAATGGCATAGCATCTTATGGATTGGAAAATTGGTTGAAAACTACAGGTAACGGATGGAATTTTAAACTCGGTATTATTTTTAAACCTATAAACGAGTTCCGCATTGGCTTGGCATTTCATACTCCAACATATTGGCAATTGACCGATGAATCATTCGCTACTATGAATTATTATGTAGAAGATTCATACGGTTATGCTGTAGAAGGTTATGAAGATGCTAATGCGGGATATACATCTGAAGTATCATACGAAATACAGACTCCTTGGAAATTTAGCGCCAGTGCAGCGGCTGTATTAGGCTCAAATGCTATTTTGAGTTTTGACTATGAGCGTGTAGCATACGATGAAATGAAAATTAAATATGAAAATGCGTTTGGTGATTTTGAAGAAGACTACCAGATTCAGAAAAACATTAAGGACTATTATAAAGCATCGAATATCTATCGTATAGGTGCTGAATATAAAGTAACCCCTCATTTCAGCCTGCGTTTAGGATATTCTTACCAATCATCACCTGTAAATAAAAATGCTTATAATGGAAAGATGAACATTGTTACCGCAGGTACAATGCCATCATACACATTTGACAAGTCTACTCAATATTATACAGGTGGTATAGGTTATCGTTTCGGAGGATTTTACACCGATTTGGCTTACATCCACAAGGCCAAAGAGAGTCAATATAGAGCTTTTTCTCCCGATGTACCAACATTAGGTGTAGCCGAAAATATAATAGACTCACCAACAGCCAAAGTCAAAGATAACAACAATCAGATAGTGCTAACACTTGGGTACCGATTCTGATGCAATAGATTTACGAATTTTATCTGGCGGGACGAGTTCCCGCCTTTTTATTTTATATGGCTATATATTATTTCAATAATAATATGCATGAATGATTCAATTTTATTAAATTTGTTGTTACATAATATTGATATTTAGATGCACGAAGGTGAGATTAAAACGATAGATCTTGAAAATAGGGAGTTTAGGAACGCATGGGATTTGATAACAAACACAAATCGCTCACTATTTCTTACAGGTAAAGCGGGAACAGGTAAAAGCACATTTCTGAGATTTGTGTGTAGCCACACGCAGAAAAAATATGTAGTACTAGCACCCACAGGAATCGCAGCTGTAAATGTTGGCGGTATGACCTTACATTCGTTCTTTAAGATACCATTAAAGCCATTGCTTCCAGATGATGCCGATTTCACTCCAAGAAAAATAAGAAGCACGCTGAAATATCCAAAGGATAAGGTGAAAATCATCAAAGAACTAGAACTAATAATAATTGATGAAATTTCTATGGTTCGTGCTGATATTATGGACTTTATAGATAAAGTATTAAGAATCTATTCTGGTAATATGCGTGAACCGTTCGGCGGTAAGCAGTTACTTTTAGTAGGGGATGTGTTTCAGCTTGAGCCGGTCGTTACCGCAGACATGAAACCGTTGCTAAAACGTGCCTACAATCAATTTTTCTTTTTCAATGCCAATGCATTTAAAACAGTAGATATAGTTTCTATCGAGTTGCGTAAAATATATCGTCAAACCGATGATAAATTTATCTCATTGCTAGATAGAATAAGAATAAATAAAACAACCAAAGATGATCTAAAGGTTATAAACTCTAGGTATAATCCTGATTTTAAGGGTACAGATGATGACTTCGTAATTACACTTGCTACACGTAGAGATACTGTAGATGTAATTAATGAGCAACATTTAGCAGAATTACCTACCGAAGAATATATCTATGAGGGTGAAATTGACGGTATATTTCCTCTACAGAATCTTCCGACATCAAACAACCTTACATTAAAGCAAGGAGCGCAAGTAATATTCATAAAAAACGATAAAGATGGACGTTGGATAAATGGAACAATCGGTAGGGTAGAACGGTGCGGAATTGATGATATTACAATTCAATTAGAAAACGGAGAATCCTACGATGTCGAATTAGCACAGTGGGAAAACATTCAATACACTTACGATGAGAAGAAAAAGCGAATCAAAGAAGAAGTCATAGGCACGTTCAAGCAATTTCCCGTAAAACTTGCATGGGCATTAACCGTACATAAGAGTCAGGGGCTGACGTTCAATCGAATCATTATGGATTTTTCTGGCGGAGCATTCTCAAGCGGTCAGACTTATGTGGCTCTTTCACGCTGTACTTCGCTAGAAGGAATACAATTACAACAATGGATTAGCGAAAAGGATATAATAGTAAATCCAGCGGTAGTAGAATTTAGCAAGAATTTTAATAATCAATCGATGATAGCTTCAACATTGGCGTTATCTAAGGCTGAAGCAAACTACAAAGATGCAATTATTGCTTTTGATAATAAGGACTATCGCAAAGCTATCGCTAGTTTTGCCGAAGGAATAGCAGGCAATAACATTCTGGATAATGAGCTGATAAGACGATATATAAGCAGAAAATTAAGTACACGTGATGAATTGCAAGAGGTTGTTAACACATTGAAAAACAAGTTAGAGATACAGACTAGAGTTCTGCATAATTTAGCTAATGAATATGTTCAGATGGGTAGGCAATCGTTAGAATTCGGTTGTGCCGAAGAGTCTGAAATTAAGCATGGCAGTAAATTCAATTCCTTAAACTCAATAGCAGTAAAATCGGCAATAGCTAATTACAATAAGGCATTAGAATTATGGGATGAATGTGTTGAAGCAATATTAGGAAAAGCAAAAATATATTTTGACTATGATGAAAAGGATGTTGCAGAAGAACTATTCTTTAAAGCCTTAGAACTTGATAAGACTAATTTTGAAGCTAATTTCTATATTGGATGTATTTGTTTCGGAAAAGACCTGATAGAACCGGCTTTAAAATCATTAAAACGTGCATTAAAAGCAGACAAATACAATATCATGTGTCATAAAAAACTAATTGAAGTCTATGAAGAACTAGGATTTGATGATTTAGTCATAAAGCACAAAGAAATCCTTCGAAAACTTCAAAAATAAATCCCCAAAATATTATTGTACTATTTACAAAGCATTATTAGCATAAAAATTATACCTACAATTGCTAGAACAATTTGAATATAAATATATTGTTTTAGCCAGTAAATTATTTTCTCTTTAAAATCCAAATCGTCCATTATCAAATAATTTAGGGTGATATAATCCAAAAACCCTATTTAACATAATGCCAGTTATAGAGCAAAAGGGCTAGATGAATGAAATATAATGATTATATTTGTGAGAATATTAGATTGTAACTTACAAATATGAATCAGGAGGAACTCGCCAATCTGTTAAACAAAAAGGATATTAAGAATTTTATAAATGCACATATATCTGATGACGTAAACAATTTGCGTTTAAAATATGCGAATTGTTCATCAGCCATAAAGTTTGCTATTTTGCAAATCGAATGTAAAAATCGTATCAAAAAGAAATTACCTGAAATCTACAACAGCAGTTCATTCATTTATCCCAATGTAATATCAACAGAACAATGCACAGCCCAAGAAATAGCCGAATTTCACGCATCTCTTTTCAATAAAAATGATAAAGTTCTAGATTTGACAGCTGGACTTTGTATTGATACATATTTCATTTCAAAAAAAGTAAGGCATGTTACAGCTATTGAACTTAATTATGAAATTGCAAGTATCTCCACGTTCAATATGAACAACTTAACAGACAATGTGACCGTGATACATCAGGATTGCAGTGAATACATAAAAAATACACCAGAACATTTCGATGTAATTTTTATTGACCCGGCAAGACGTGGTGAAAACAACAAACGTCTATACGGAATGTGTGATTGCCAACCCAATATAGTTGAAATGTTGCCAAGTTTAACTCATATAGCTGATATATTATATATTAAGGCTTCGCCAATGATTGACATATCACAATCCATTAGGGAATTAAATCATTATGTGACAGATGTTTGGGTACTTGGTATCAACAATGAGTGTAAAGAGTTGCTGTTTAAAGTCAACTTGTCGCAACGCAAAACTGATACGCCTAAAATACATACAATAAATTTTGAAACTAGTACTGGATATACACAAAAATTATCGTCAGTTAACGCTATAGACAACGACACCAATAATTTATTTGCACCAATAAACATAGGCTCTTACCTATATGAGCCTAATAAATGTATCATGAAAGCTGCGATATTTGATAGTTTACAAGCCACATTCAATATACGTTGCATCCAACATAACTCTCATTTATTCGTAGGAACTAATCTAATTTCAGATTTCCCAGGTAGAAGATTTGCTATTTCTGACATCATACCATTTAAGAGTAAAAATCTGAAAAATTTCAAGAATATTTATCCACGGATAAATGTAAGCGTTAGGAATTTCAAAATGTCGGCAGATGAACTCAAAAAGAAATTAAAAGTGAATGATGGCGGCGATAAATATTTATTTGGAACTACCGACAAAGACAACAATATGATACTGATAATATGCGACAAGATATAAAATAAGCGATAGTTGACCAATCCCCTATCGTTTCATCATCCTATCCATCATACGCTTGTCCTCTCGCTCTTTTATTGATTGCCGCTTGTCATATACCTTCTTACCTTTCGCAATAGCGACAACAAGCTTTGCATATCCTCTCTCATTTATAAATAAACGCAACGGAACTATAGAGAAACCGCTTATATCGTTATATTTTTCAAGTTTCTCTATCTCTTTCTTGTTCAGCAACAACTTACGGTCACGCCTAGCAACATGGTTATTATAGCTTCCATAGAAATATTCAGCTATATGCATATTTTTCACCCACACCTCATGGTTGTTTATAAAGCAAAAGGTATCGGTCAACCCAGCCTTTCCTTGACGTATAGATTTTATCTCTGTGCCAGTCAACACAAGACCTGCTGTAAATGATTCTATTATCTCAAAATCAAATGTAGCTCTCCTGTTTTTTATATTTATCTGATTATTTGACATAGCCTTATTTTATTATGCCGAAAAACTCGGTATCAATAAGTTTAAAACAAATTTAATGCCAGCTGGCAACAATAGTATCAGCAAAGACATTACAGTTATAAATTTATATTCTTGCTCCTTTGGCAATTCTAAGTAAGAAACACCTCTATATATTACATAAACTATATATATAGGAAAAATCTCAAAGAAAGGGAACCCTGGCAACAAGATTCTAAGAATATTAAAAAACACTAATATCGTCAAATTGAAAACGATAAAATTATTTGTTTTGTTTAATACATCTTTCGTTTTTGACGTATGTCTAAAAAATCCTGTCAACAAATATGACACAGCAAAAAAAGTCACAAAATACTTTATAAAATCCAACATGGCATTAATCACCACCTCATTTAATTGTGCCACAACATATCCAAAAATAAAAGGCACGAACGATGATATAGCTAAAAATGCCAAACTTGGATAAAACAACTTATTAAGCAACAAGCCATTAGGTATGTTATATTTGTTTATATCCTTCCAGCCTTCATTTGGGGATATTATCAATAATGTAATATATTTAATAATATTCATTTCCTCTTTGATAATTTGAGTACAAAAATAGTCAAAATTATGATAACATTGAAGAATACTGGTTAAGTAAATCAAATTCAACATTATTGGCAGATATTCCAACAATAAGAAACTGATATTGTAAAGTCTTAAAAAAATGCTTATTTTTGTAACATAAAACAATAATTAGCTAACGTGAAGAAACTATTAACACGCTCAATAACAGGAAGCATATATGTAGCTTTAATTGTAATTTCGTTGATAATCAGCTCACATTATGTATTCTTGGCGGTATTTTCTATATTCACCATTTTGGGTATATGGGAATTTCAAAGCCTAACATCAAAAGGTATAAATAATGTCAACAACAAGCTATTAGACATAATTGGCGGTATCGTAATGTTTATGTCTATATATTGGAAAGCTACGCATCCCGAAACCGGAATAGAATTAGCTGTGCCATACCTTCTATATTTTACAATAAGAAGTATCGCTCAATTATACATGAAAGGAAGCAACGTACTGGACAATTGGGCTTATTCTCTAATGGGACAAATCTATGTAGCACTGCCATTGTCTTTATTAAGCATAATATACGTTCAGTTCAATCCTCACACGCTTCTTGCACTATTTATTTTTATTTGGCTAAATGATACAGGTGCTTTCTGCGTAGGATCATTGATTGGGAAAAGACGATTATTCGAAAGAATTTCTCCAAAGAAATCGTGGGAAGGTTTTTGGGGCGGAATGTCGTTGTGTGTAATAGCGTCAATTTGCTTCTACTATTTCTGTAATGATTTTTTCAACAACCTAAGCATTATCTCATGGATAGGGTTTAGTATTGCAGTATCAGTATTCTCCACATGGGGCGATTTATGCGAATCTTTGATAAAGCGGTCACTTGGAGTTAAAGACTCTGGCAAAATATTACCAGGACACGGTGGAATACTAGACCGAATTGATAGTTTATTACTAGTTTCCCCCACCGTATTACTATATTTTAGCATACTTAAAATTATCGGAGCAATCTAATTTCTAACATAATATTTTTATATATATGAGCAACCAACGTTATGACCTTCGTGGTGTTTCTGCCTCAAAAGAGGATGTACATAATGCAATTAAAAATGTTGACAAAGGTCTATATCCTAAAGCATTTTGTAAAATCATACCTGATGTGCTTGGTGGCAACCCTGAATACTGCAATATAATGCATGCCGATGGAGCTGGCACCAAATCATCCCTAGCATATATGTATTGGAAAGAAACGGGCGATCTGAGCGTGTGGAAAGGTATTGCACAGGATGCCTTAATCATGAATATCGATGACCTGCTATGTGTAGGAGCAACCGACAATATATTACTGTCATCAACTATAGGCCGTAATAAATTATTAATTCCTGGTGATGTTATTTCAGCCATTATAAACGGAACCGAAGAACTCCTATGCGAGCTAAGAGAACTTGGAGTAAATATTATATCAACAGGAGGAGAAACAGCCGATGTAGGAGATCTTGTTCGCACTATTATTGTTGATAGCACTGTTACTTGCCGCATGAAACGAAGCGATGTAATAAACAATGACAACATTAAAGGAGGTGACGTAATCGTAGGACTATCTTCGTTCGGTAAGGCTTCTTATGAAAAAGAATATAATGGAGGCATGGGAAGCAATGGACTTACATCTGCTCGCCATGATGTTTTTGCTAAATATTTGGCAGAAAAATATCCTGAAAGCTATGATAAAAACGTACCTTATGAACTGATATATTCTGGTAACACAAAATTAACTGATAAGGTAGATGGCGTAGATGTTAATGCTGGAAAGTTAGTCCTTTCTCCAACTCGCACTTACGCACCAGTCATAAAGAAAATACTTGATGTTATGCGTGATAAGATTCATGGCATGGTGCATTGTTCAGGAGGTGCTCAAACAAAAATATTGCATTTCATAGAAAACAAACATGTAATAAAAGACAACCTGTTCCCTACTCCACCTCTATTCAAGCTTATTCAAGAACAATCTGGTACAGATTGGAAAGAGATGTATAAAGTGTTTAACATGGGACACCGCATGGAAATTTACGTATCGCCAGAAGACGCCAACTCAATAATTGAAATTGCCAATTCTTTCAATATCGATGCTAGAATTGTCGGTAGAGTAGAAGATGCCGATTCCAACAAGTTGACTATTCTTTCAGAATACGGTAAATTTGAGTATTAACTCCCTATATGTCAGGAGTAAAAAACATAGCATACACATTAATTGTAGCATTATTATTTTGCCATATATCATGCATTAGTGAAAGTAATAGTGCTATGAATAGGTATGGTTTGCCAGATACATTAAAAGTGGGTACTTTGTACAGTCCCACTTCTTTTTTCTTGTTTCGTGGCGATACGCTAGGATATGAATATGAGCGTATAACGAATTTTGCAAGAAATAAGAAAATCAATACAGAATTTATAATAGCTGACAATATGTTACAAATGATAGAGTTATTAGACTCTGGTAAAATTGATATTATTGCCTATGAAGTACCTATTATTAATGAATACAAAAAACGTGTAATCAATTGCGGTGTAGAAAATATCACATATCAAGTATTAGTGCAACCTAAATCAAAGTCATTAATCAAGGATGTTACACAATTAGTCAATAAAGATATTTTCGTAGAAAAAGGCTCTAAATATGAATCTAGGCTTAAACACTTGGATAATGAAATTGGAGGAGGAATAAAAATTCATAGCATCAGACACGACTCTATCATAACAGAAGACCTAATTCAAATGGTAGCAGATAAAAAGATTCCGCTTACAATTGTAGATAGCGATATTGCAAAATTAAATAAGACTTACTACAAAAACATCGACATCAGTTTGCCTATAAGTTTTTCCCAGCGAGCATCATGGGCTGTAAACAAAAACAACAAAGCTCTTGCTGATAGCATTAACGCTTGGTCGCAAACGCTTGAAAGTCAAATTGAATATAAGGAAGTTCTTAAACGATATTTTGAACTCAGTAAGAATGAATTAACCTTGAACTATCCCGTAATAAATAAATTAAATGGAAAAATATCGGTTTACGATAATTTATTTAAGAAATATGCAAAATCAATAAATTGGGATTGGAAATGGTTGGCGGCTCAGGCTTGGAGCGAATCTCGCTTTGACACTACCGCAGTATCTTGGGCTGGAGCTAGAGGTCTTATGCAACTAATGCCACGAACAGCAAAGGCATACGGCGTTTCAACCGACGACATTCAGAATCCGGAACAAAACATCAAGGCTGCCGTTGCATACATAGAAGAACTTAACAAGATTCTTGCTCGCAAAGTTCCTAATGAGAACGAGCGTATGAAGTTTATTCTTGGCGCATATAATTCTGGTATTGGTCACGTACTTGATGCTATCGCACTTGCACAAAAGTATGGTAAGAATCCTCAAAAGTGGAATGGTAACGTAAGCGTAGCACTGCAATGGAAATCAAATCCCGAATATTTTAATGATGAAGTGTGCAGAGCTGGCTATTTTAGAGGGATTGAAACCGTAGCATACGTAAATAAAGTAGAGAAATTTTATAATTACTTTAAACAACATACTAAATAACAAACATTTTAAAACCGTTGTGATATGAAAAAGAAATATTTATCAGTAGGTCTAGTGTTAATGCTAGCATCGTCAATGATGTTCACATCATGTATAGGTAGTTTTTCTCTATCTAACAAAGTCCTATCATGGAACAAGCAAGTTGGCAGTAAATTTGTGAATGAATTGGTATTCTTTGCTTTATGGATTGTTCCTGTTTATGAATTATCATTATTTGCCGATATTGTAGTAATAAACAGTATAGAGTTCTGGTCTGGTTCTAACCCCGTTGCAGCAAATACTCAAGTGATTGACGGTAAAGATGCAAGATATCTTGTAGAGCGTTCAAAGAACGGATATTACATTAAAAATCTTAATGATAACTCCGAGTTCCGTTTCAATTTCAACGAGGTAGAAAACTCTTGGGCATTTGAGAGAAATGGTGAATCGCATAAATTGCTACAATTCGTTGATGATACTCATGTTAAAATGGTTACCCCAAACAATGATTTCAAAACTATCGAATTGTCACAAGAAGGAGTTCTTGCATATCAAGAATTAGTAAATGTTGGCAATATGGCTTACACGAAATAATCATATATTCAAAACAATAAAAAATGCGATAGTTTTTTTCTCAATCCTATCGCATTTTTTATATGACAGAACTAATTCATTAGTTCTTTTCAATAGCTTCCAACTTAGCTTCGTCACCTAATTGATAATAGATATTACGCAAAGCGTTTTTAGCATCAACGTTCTCCTTATCAAGTTCGTAAGCCTTTTCCAAATAAGGTAGAGCTTGTTCATATAGTGGGTTAACAAGTTTAGATAAAGCAACACCGGTCAAATCAACTTTTTCATCTCTCAATTTAACAGCTTTATTGAAATAGTAACGACCTAGGTCGAATTGAGCTTTTGAACTTGTTGGATCCAATTCTACTGCCTTTTGGAAATATGGAAATGCTTCTTCGATTGAAGATTGGTTTTCCAATAGAATACCTTTCAAGTTGCAGAATTCTGAATTTTGAGGATTGTCAGCAATTGCTTGGTCTAGAATCTTATTAGCTTCAGCATAATTTTGCTCATTCAAGTAAGAATTAATAAGTATTCTTACATATTGGCTATCTTCTTTTCCATACAATGGCATAGCTTCTTTAGCAATAGCAGCTATTGTCTTATCATCTTTGATTTGAACCGCACAACTTATAGCATAATCATAAACATCCTTTTTGTTATAGCCATTCTCACGAGCTTGCTCAAACGCCACAATTGCATCTTTGGGATTATTATCAAGCCATAACGCAAGAGCTTGGTAGTAACGAATCATACCTATGATTGTATCTTCCACCACTGGTGCTTGTTTTCCCAAGAATTTAGCTTTTGGCATTGAAGCAGAAATATCCCATGCTTTTGCTGCATTTTTATAATCTTTTGCATCATATAAATCACTCCCCGCCTGGCTATAATCATTATAGTGACCAACTAGCACATTCAAAATCTCTTTTGAGTATTTTGTCTTAATCTTTAACTCTCCAGTTTTCTTATCCTTTTTAGGTTCACCAGTTTTCTTATCAATTTCAGGAACACTATCAAGAGGAAGAGCCTTAACAAAATAATCATAGCCATCAATCAATGCAATACCCATGACTTTAGGATCCACGCTTTGTGGGTTAATACTTCTCTTGCCTAACATGTCGTCGTACATGCTAAATTCCAGTTTACCTGCCACATACCATGTTTCTGCCAAATTCTTGGAGGTTTCATCTGTTAAGGCTGGTTTTAATTTTGTACGTGCAGCTTTATAATCCGGAGAAGCAACCTTTATATCTTTCTCCACCGACTTAACAAGTTTCTCTTGTGCATTAGCACCCATTAGGCTCAATGATGCGCATGCCAAAACTAAAAATAATTTTTTCATGTTGATTAATTTATAAATTAATTGTTAATATTTTCGTTGTTTTCAATATTCTCATTTACCGAAGAATCTATAGAAGTAGAATTGTTGTTGTTGTTGTTGTCATTGTTTTCCTCTTTTACAACATTCTCAACCTCTTGTTTTACATCCTCTTCAGTGTCCACTTTACATACCGATGCAATTTCGTCACTACGTTTCTCGAGATTAATCAATTTAACACCTTGAGTAGCACGTCCCATGACTCTTATGTCGGCAACTTTCAAACGTAATGTGATACCTGACTTATTGATAATTACCAAGTCATTCTTATCATTTACGCTCTTTATATCAACCAATTTTCCAGTCTTTTCAGTGACATTGATTGTCTTTACACCCTTACCACCTCGGTTGGTAATGCGATAATCATCTAACATAGAACGTTTTCCGAAACCTTGTTCCGAAACCACCATAACCGTATTTTCAGTATCTTTAGTCATACATATCATTCCAACAACCTCATCATCGTCAGAATCAAGAGTCATACCCTTAACACCTGTAGACATACGTCCCATCTCACGCACTTTGCTCTCATGGAAACGAATAGCATTACCATTTTTATTTGCTAGAAGAATGTCGCTATCACCATCGGTCATCCGAACTTGTATAACCTTGTCGTCTTCACGTATAATAATAGCGTTAACGCCATTTACTCTCGGACGTGAGTATGCTTCAAGTTTGGTCTTCTTTATGATACCCTTCTTAGTACAGAAAATCAAGTTATGAGTTGAATTATACTCAGGATCAGTAAGATTCTTAACCCTAATAAACGCGTTTATCTTATCATCCACATCAATATTTAGCATATTTTGAATTGCCCTACCTTTTGAATTCTTGCTTCCTTCAGGTATTTCATATACTTTCAACCAGAAGCAACGTCCCTTTTGGGTAAAGAACAACATATAGTTATGCATTGATGCAGGATATATATATTCAATGAAATCTTCCTCACGAGTATCACTACCCTTAGCACCAACGCCACCACGGTTTTGAGTTCGGAACTCGGTTAGCGGAGTACGTTTGATATATCCAAGATGTGAAATTGTTATTATCATTTCGTCATCAGCATAGAAATCTTCCGCATTGAACTCTTCAGATGCGTAAACTATTTCGGTCTTTCTTTCATCACCGAACTTTTCACGAACTTCTATAAGTTCTTCCTCTATAACCTTACGACACACTTCATCGTTGGTCAATATATCATTCAAGTGTTGGATTAATTTCTGCAATTCAGCAAACTCATCACGCAACTTACTTTGTTCAAGGTTGGTCAAGTTACGTAAGCGCATTTCAACGATAGCACGGGTCTGCACATCATCAAGATTAAATCTTTCACTCAACCTAGTACGTGCCTCATCAGTTGTTTTGCTACTTTTTATAATATGTATTACTTCATCTATGTTATCAGAAGCGATTATTAAACCTTCTACGATATGAGCTCTATCTTGCGCTTTCTTCAACTCAAACTTAGTTCTTCTGATAACCACCTCATGACGATGATCCAAGAAATGTTGCAACAATTCTTTCAAATTCAGCGTATATGGACGACCATTAACCAATGCCACATTATTTACACTGAACGAAGATTGAAGCTGAGTCATCTTGAACAACTTGTTAAGAACGACATTAGCATTAGCATCTTTCTTTATATCAATCACGATACGCATACCTTTACGGTCGCTCTCGTCATTAATGTTTGATATTCCATCAAGACGTTTTTCTTCAACAAGCCTAGCAATATCCTCAATTAGGACTCTCTTGTTTACATTATAAGGTATCTCATTTACTATGATTTTCTCTCTATCGCCTTCAGTTTCAATTTCTGTCTTAGCACGTACAACTATACGACCTCTACCAGTGGTGAAAGCCTCCTTAACACCGTTGTAGCCATATATAATACCACCTGTTGGAAAATCAGGAGCCTTAATATACTGCATCAAGTCAGACACCTCCATCTCTGGATTCTTCAACAGAGCAAGACAACCGTTTATAGATTCAGTAAGATTATGCGGTGGCATATTTGTCGCCATACCAACGGCGATACCTGACGCACCATTTACCAACAAATTCGGAAATCTAGTTGGCAATACGGTTGGTTCTTGTAGCGTGTTATCAAAGTTTGACGTAAAATCTACTGTATCTTCATCTATATCACGCATCATCTCCTCACCCATCTTAGCCAAACGAGCTTCGGTATAACGCATAGCCGCAGGGCTATCGCCATCTATTGAGCCGAAGTTACCTTGCCCATCTACCAACGGATAACGCAACGCCCAATCTTGAGCCATACGTACCATTGCAAAATACACCGATGAATCACCATGAGGATGGTACTTACCCAATACCTCACCGACTATACGTGCAGATTTCTTAGTTGGAGCTGTTGATACGTTTCCTAACTTTTCCATTCCAAACAACACCCTACGATGCACTGGCTTAAATCCGTCACGTACATCAGGTAGCGCGCGAGACACAATCACCGACATTGAATAGTCGATGTATGCCGATTTCATTTCATTTTCAATGTTGATCTTTCTAATGCGATCTTCTGACATATTTCTTTAAAATTATTTCTTATTTTCTTTTATCATTGCCTTTGCTCTCTCAATGACTTAATAGCAATGACGCTATTGACACAACTTTTAAAACATACAAAGATAGTCATTTTTTCTGACATTCTATTGCTTTTTAAATGTGAATAATATAAAGATTTTAAGAGTTTGGCATAATTATTGTAATATTAAATTTTATTATGATTTGCAGATGGTAAATATCCTTGCGACATTCATATTTTTGCAATCCAATTTAAACTTTTGAGATGAAATTGGTTTATAAACATAGAAAACAACAATAATATATATGAAACTAGATTTTGATAAAAAATTTGACACATATTATAGCCAGTACAATTGGCAACACATAAAAATGGGTGCAAATTTTCCTGACGAAGAGGATGATGAGGATGAATATGCACCAAATGAGCCCAAAGGCAACACAGGTTCTATAAATCAACCTACAAGCAAAGGTTCAGCGAGTAAGACTGTAGCTAAAAACAGCAACGGCACCCCCGTTCTTGACAAGTATGGCAAGGACATGACAAAAGATGCCGAAAACGGAAAGCTTGACCCAGTAATTGGCAGAGAGCGTGAAATAGAACGACTAGCACAAATACTAAGCCGACGAAAAAAGAACAACCCTGTTCTTATCGGAGAGCCTGGCGTTGGAAAGTCCGCCATTGTCGAAGGGTTGGCACTTGCTATAACCCAACGTAAAGTATCAAGAGTTTTGTTTGACAAACGTGTGGTTTCACTTGATATGGCAGCTCTTGTGGCTGGCACAAAATACCGAGGTCAGTTTGAAGAACGCATCAAAGCCGTTATCGACGAATTAGCAAACAATCACGATGTTATTCTTTTCATCGATGAAATACACACAATTGTTGGAGCTGGTAGCGCCGCTGGATCTATGGATGCTGCCAACCTACTGAAACCCGCATTAGCTCGAGGTGAAATTCAGTGTATTGGAGCCACCACTCTTGACGAGTATCGTAAAAACATTGAAAAAGACGGTGCTTTAGAAAGACGTTTCCAAAAGGTGATGGTGGAAGCAACAACAGCCGAAGAAACACTTGCCATCCTTAATAATATAAAAGGTAAATACGAGGAGCATCATGGTGTTATCTATACACCAGAAGCTATAGAGAACTGCGTGAAACTAACAGAACGTTACGTTAGCGACCGCAATTTCCCTGATAAGGCTATAGATGCTCTTGACGAAGCTGGTTCTCGTGTGCATATTTCAAATATTGTTGTACCTAAGGAAATAGATGACTTGGAAAAGCAAATCGCAGAAGCGCAACGCAACAAAGTGAAAGCGGCACAATCTCAAAATTTCGAAATTGCGGCAAATTTCCGTGACATGCAAGAACAACTAACAGCTAAACTAAGCGAAGCTAAACAGGAATGGGAAAATGAATTAGCAAAGAAACGTGAGATTGTCGATGTTGACAAAGTTGCTGAGGTTGTCGCCATGATGACTGGAGTACCAGTTCAAAGAATAGCACAAGCCGAAAGCGAACGTTTGCTTCAAATGGGTGATGAACTAAAAGACACAATAATTGGTCAAAACGAGGCAATCGAAAAAATTGCTAAGTGCATTCGCCGCAACCGTGTGGGGTTAAAAGACCCGAACCGCCCTATCGGAAGTTTCATGTTCTTAGGACCTACTGGAGTTGGTAAAACCTACTTAGCTAAAAAACTAGCTCAATTCCTTTTCGGCAGCGAAGATGCGCTCATCCGCATTGACATGAGTGAATATATGGAAAAATTCACCGTTTCACGACTTGTAGGAGCACCTCCGGGTTATGTGGGTTACGAAGAGGGCGGTCAGCTTACAGAAAAAGTTCGCAGACACCCCTACTCTGTCGTTCTGCTAGATGAACTTGAAAAAGCACACTCTGATGTGTTCAACATGCTGCTTCAAGTGATGGACGAAGGACGCTTAACCGACAGCCTAGGACGTAAAGTCGACTTCAAGAATACAATCATAATCATGACATCCAACATAGGGTCACGAGAATTGAAAGATTTTGGAGGCGGTGTAGGTTTCAACACGTCAACGATTACTAAAGAACGTTCGCACAGTGTTATCACAAAAGCATTAAACCAGCGTTTCTCCCCAGAATTCCTGAATCGAATTGATGATATAATAATGTTTGACTCGCTTGATAAGGATGCTATATTTAAGATTATCGATCTTGAATTACGCTCATTCTACAACCGAGTTGAGGGAATTGGATATAAGTTGGAAATAACAAATGATGCAAAGACATTCCTTGCAGAGAAAGGATATGACAAGCAATATGGGGCAAGACCTCTTAAGCGTGCCATACAGACTCACATAGAAGATGCGTTAGCTGAAATATTGTTGCGTGGAGAAGCACACGAAGGCGATACGATACTAGTTGACACAACGCCCGAAAACGATCGCATCACCACCTCCGCAATCAAACAACCACATAATTAGCCACGTTTTACACTGCATTACAATAATGCTGTATAAACAAAGGAAACAGCTATTTTGATTCTATTCTCAAAATAGTTGTTTATTTTTTAGTAACAAACTTATCGAATAAGATTTTGCAATTATTGTTTTTTCGATATTATCATATTTCTTAATTTTGCAATCATAAAAAAGGGAAATTATCCACAGGAAAATATTAAAACCGAAGTTTTATAAAAAAACAACTGGATAGCTATGGAAACAAGCAGTACCCAATCGAATAAACAATTTAAACATGAAAAAAGAAATCATTAACGAGAATTTGAATCATATTGAAAACAACGCTCCTGAAAAGGACTTGATATTAACAGATATAGAGGAGCACCAAACAAAAGACAAGCATAAACATAGCAAGGTTGACGTGCTAAGTTTTATTTCTAATTTCGTTGCAATCGTATTAGGTATTGTAATAACCTTTATCGGTCAGAATTACATTGAAAGTGATTCAACCAAAAAACAAGTGAACAATGCATTATTCCAAATCAAAAATGAGTTAAAACAAAATAAACAAGTGATTGAACGAATACGAGATGTCGAAAATTTTGAGCAAAAGGCATTCCAATATGTTTATAAACATAAATCAGACATAGCTACGGCTGATTCTGATACGCTATTGTCTTTGGGACGGTTTATGTATACAGCATCTTCGTCGTCTTCTACTGTAGATGCTTTTGAGATGTTAAAACTTTCGGGACTAACCACTCAAATTGAGGACAAGGATTTACTAGTGAAAATTATTAAAACATATAAGGATATATCTATTGCTATGGATATGTTTAATGGCTATATGCTAAAAAAGCAGGAACTTCTGGATGGAATGATGAATAATCAAATATTTCAAGCCAATTTAATGGGTGCAACATCTTTATCTATCAATGAGCAATACGCATTAATACTTTCGATGCCAGAAGGGGTAAAATATATTCAAACTATGGGATTTTATCATAACGACCCGTTTAAAACTTATAATATACTGCTAGGACAGATTGATTCTCTTATAAATCAAATTGAATAAAATTAATTTATAGTTTATGATGAGCAAGCAACAAAATTTAGGACCGATTGGTGTTTTCGATTCTGGATATGGCGGACTAACCATACTAGATGCGATTAGAAAGAAATTGCCACAATATGACTACCTATATTTAGGCGACAATGCTAGAGCTCCTTACGGCTCACGTTCATACAATATAATATACCGTTTCACACTGGAAGCTGTGCGATTCTTATTCTCGCAAGGTTGCAACCTAGTGATACTGGCATGCAACACGGCATCAGCTAAAGCACTTCGAACGATACAACAAAACGATTTGCCTAAAATAGCCCCGACAAAACGTGTGCTCGGCGTAATACGTCCCACTGTCGAAAAAATAGGTGATATATCTAAAAGCGGAAATGTCGGCATCTTAGGAACTATAGGAACTATACAAAGTAAGTCATACGACTTGGAAATCAATAAGTTGCACCCTACTTTCAAGGTATTCTCACAAAGTTGCCCGTTGTGGGTTCCTCTGGTAGAGAACCTTGAAGCTGATGGAGATGGGGCAGACTACTTCGTCAACAAATACATAAAGCAACTCACTTCGCAATGCGAGGATATAGACAGCATCATTTTAGGGTGCACTCATTATCCCCTATTACGTAAAAAGATTGATAAATACACACCCCGCCACATTCAAATCGTAGAACAAGGAAACATTGTAGCCGACAGCCTAGCCAACTACCTGCACCGACATCCCGAAATGGATGACAGATGTTCTAAAAACGGTACATGCATCTATCTTACAACCGAAGATGAAGACAAATTCGCAAGCATGGCATCAGTGTTCTTAAACGAAAAGGTTGAACCAAAACATATTAATCTATAACTGCAATGAATAATAAACTTATAAAACTATCCTTACTGTCATTATTGATGATTTCAGGACTTTCATCATGCGACAAAACTGAAGATGTTGACGACATGGTAACAGTTTATCTTAATCAAACTGAAATACCATACGACAATAATGGAATTTGGGCTAATGCGTTGACTGAAAGCTCATATATTATATCACAAAACGTGGTATTCTCGCATGAGGTGATACCAGAATGGAACACATGGAACGGATTTATAGCATCACGCAGCAGTGACATATCCGACTACTCGGATAGCTTCGCATGGATGGAGCACCAATATACAGCAATAACAGGCGGCGGTATTTCAGGAGCTGGAACTCCTTATTTAATAGCCTATTGGAACTCGAGCGAAGGCAGTGACATAGATTTGGAACAAGCATCGTGCCATTTAACATACGGAACTGAAAAGAAAGCGTTTATTCCACAATCGGCATATATAACAAACACCAGCTACAGCTACTACACAATGTTGAAAGGTTCGCCTTTCTCTAAGAAGTTCTCAACAGGCGACTACTTTAGCCTACTAATTTACGGAGTTAAATCCGACGGCACAAAAACTGGACCTGTGAAATTCTTATTGGCTGATTACAGTAATGATACCGATACACCTATAAACACATGGGAATATGTGAATCTTGAGGAACTGGGTGAAGTTGTAGGTATTATTTTCCAAATGGAGTCAAGCGATACGGGCATGTTTGGCATTAACACTCCTACATATTTTGCAGCCGACCGCATAACAATAAAACTAATATGAGGTAATATCAAAACAATACCAATTGCAACAATCGGGTAACAAAAACGCACAGAAAAGGTTGAAATAATAATAATTTCAACCTTTTTCATTAATAAATGTTATTTCTTGCGATTTTTATTTCGTAAAATTATGTTGTATAACATAAAAATTATAACTTTGTACCAAGTTTTCATGGTAATAGTTTTAAGGTTATTCTAAAAAACCAAATGTCGTGACGACATTGTTTTTTAAGATTCAGTTTTATGGTTTATGTTAACAGTATTATATGGTTAATACTAGAAGCGGAACTTCGGCGTGAGTCGAGGTTTTGATTTTTTATTCCAACCCACTTTTATCTACACTCACCTTTTCGTATATTTGCAATCATGAATGAATTTGATGAAATAAAAGTTCTGCTTCACAACAGTGACATTGATGCAGCTATTAATAAACTGAATAATATTATCGCTAGCGATAATGTAAACGATGAAGCCTACTTCTTGCTTGGAAATGCCTATTGCAAAAAAAGTAATTGGCAACAAGCCATAAATGCTTATTGCCAAGCTATTAACATAAATCCAGAAAGCCCTGCTATACTGGCATACGAACGTGTAAACCAGATTCTGGATTTTTACAACCACGACATTTACAACCCTTAGGCAAGATTATAGGTTTTGCCACGTATCGCTATCTTTCATAAGCAGTTTCTGCTCTGTTATACTATCTAGTACGAAAACTTTTTGAACGTCTACTTTTAAAGATAGGATATCATCCTCCGTATTCGGTATATACAAATGCTTGTTTGACAACAAATCCATTCTACCTACTTGCTTTTTAATTCTTGACAGAGAAGGCGATAGATTAACGCCAAAAAAGAGTTTATCATACTCATTGTCCCATTTACCAATCATGCTGTATATCTTATTGAAAACACGGTTTAGCCTAGCAACCCTTGCTGTGGAATCATCATTTCGTCTGATAACCTTACCCATAACATCAGCATAAAGCAAGAATACATATAAAGCTCTCTCGAATGCTGATAGTTCTAACTCCTCATTAATATCCTCAAAAAATATCCTATGACGGTTCACATCAATAAGTACCCTACTTTCAAAAGCCTTTCCTGGGAATGCAAGCAAATCAAATATAGATTTATTAAACCCACTATATACAAAGTGCATTTCATCTCCAGATTGCTGAATCACCAATTTTTGGTCTTTAGATATTCTTCGATATCCGTCAATAAAACTGCGGACATCGACCATAACGTCATCACTTGTTATCATAAATTTAAAATAATCGTGGACTGGCTTATAAGACACTAAAGAATCGCCCATTTTTACCAAAAACGATGGCTCGATATCGTATATAAACTTCAAGCCTAATTTATTATATAGTAACGAACGGCAAAAATCAGCTGTAGTCATTCCGCATAACTTATCGTATACTTTTTCGGCATCACCGCTCGAAACCGATGGAGCTATATGTCTAATTATCGACAGCAATTGCACTTTGTTCATCTTTGTTAGGTTCTCAACTAAACTGGGGATGTAGACAAACTCAAAACCTGAAAGCCTAAACTCATTTTCAATATCACGAAATTTTGACTTTATTGCGAGGTTCGTGCTATTATCATAATCATTTTCCACGTACATAACAGTGAATGGCTGGATATTATCCAATATCTCTACACTCGTTCCAATCTGCCCGCTAGCCTCGTCATGTAAAAGTACACTGCGCAATGCTACCAAAAGCAACGCTTCACATGGCTCACATTTACCATCAGCAAGCGACAACCTTTCCAACTTTTCAACAATGTCAATACGCTCATTATGCGACAATCCGTCAAGCTTATTAACAGAATCTGCCAGTGACAACTTTTGTGCATCAGCTAGTGTATCTGCTATATCTATATTATAACTATCACATATATTTTGGAAAAACTCAATCTCACGCATGTCAATCACGGTGTCCGATTTTATCAAATCTGTAAAGACACGCACTATAGCCACCTTTTCACTTTGCTTCATAACGTCACAATATCTTATTACTACAAATTTCGGTAAATTTAATGAGAAAATCCACTAGCAGAACATATTTATTTGGTACTTTTGTCAATAAATTAAATTCATATAAAAATATGGCAAAACAAAACACAGCCGCATACATGAAGTTCACGGCAGTTTCTTTATTATACTTACTGTTATGTAGTCTATTCTTCAGCCACACGCATGCTCCATATAAAGCGGCACTGCCCATAGCATCACTACTAATATCTGCATTATGGGTTTCACCGTGGCAGGTCGCACTGGGTGTTTTATCTTCTGCTATAGGTAACATATTGGGAGAAAAAGACTTATTTGTTTGGCAAATGTGTTCATTTGCCGTAGGCCATCTTTTCTTCATTTGGTTTTTCGCATCACGTTTTTTCAAAATGAATAGCGTTACTTCTATTAAAAATATCCTATTCACAACAATAGCCGTGTTATGTATATGTGCATTTTCACTTATATTAATCGTTCCAGAAACGCCAGCTGGAACAATAAGGCATGGGGCAACCATATACACTATAATAATATCAATAATGCTATGGTGCGCTTTATTGCAAAAAGATGCAACTTACGCTATTGGTACATCACTATTTGTAGTGTCTGATCTCATTTTAGGATGGAATAGGTTTGTTGCACCACTCCCCTACGCTATATATTTAATAATGATACCATACTACATCTCACAATTAATAATATTTATTCGTTCTGCACACACGTAATCCCATTTCTCAAAAATCACTTATGTAGTATAAAAAACTAGTTGTTATTTTTTAATTTCTTAAAGTATTACACTGTGTTTTGATATTAAATTGCTTATCGTATTAGTTTTACTGACTCCTATTTCATATAAAGATTCAGGAGCTAAATCTTCTCCGTTTGCTCATTCTATAGTGTAACGAGTTAATCCATATTGAATAAACCTTAGTAATAAAGTGATCTTGTAATAAATAACAACAAAAAACAAAGCCCTTGCAATCTTTTTGAATTACAAGGACTTAATTGTTAAGATATTTATTTTTTCTTACTTATTAAGAGCAGTTGCAACGTCAACGGCACAAGCTACTGTACAGCCTACCATCGGGTTGTTACCGATTCCCAAGAAGCCCATCATCTCAACGTGTGCAGGAACTGAAGAAGAACCGGCGAATTGAGCATCTGAGTGCATACGACCTAGAGTATCGGTCATGCCGTATGATGCAGGACCTGCAGCCATATTATCCGGGTGAAGAGTACGACCTGTACCGCCACCTGATGCTACAGAGAAATAAGGTTTACCTGCAAGTACACGTTCTTTCTTGTAAGTACCTGCTACCGGGTGTTGGAAACGGGTTGGGTTGGTTGAGTTACCTGTGATAGATACGTCAACGCCTTCGTGCCACATAACCTTTACACCTTCACGCACATCGTCTACACCGTAGCATTTAACTTTGGCGCGAGGACCTTTTGAGTAAGCGATTTCCTTAACCACATTCAATTCGCCTGTAGCGTAATCGAATTCAGTTTGAACGTAAGTGAAACCATTGATACGTGAGATAATCATAGCAGCATCTTTTCCAAGACCGTTCAAAATTACGCGAAGAGGTTCTTTACGTACCTTGTCAGCTTTGGCAGCAATCTTGATAGCCCCTTCAGCAGCAGCAAAAGATTCGTGTCCTGCCAAGAATGCGAAACACTTTGTTTCTTCGCGAAGAAGGCGTGCAGCAAGGTTACCATGACCCAAACCTACCTTACGATCGTCTGCAACAGAGCCCGGGATACAGAATGCTTGAAGACCGATACCGATGGCTTCGGCAGCTTCGGCAGCATTTTTGCAACCTTTCTTCAATGCGATAGCACAACCTACTACATAAGCCCATTTTGCATTCTCAAAACAAATAGGTTGAGTTTCTTCAC
>CAZSHA010000022.1:0-30436 GCA_964606575.1 uncultured Muribaculaceae bacterium
GCCGAGCAGTTAGGCAAAGACCCCTCAACAGTTTCCAAATGGTGCTCAAACAAAATGCAGCCATCCTTGGAGATGCTGTCTCAAATTGCAAAAGCTCTAAATGTAGAAACTAAAGAGTTGATAAACTAAAGAAAATGATCTACAAATGAACAAACTATTAGACCTATACAACGAATTATTAGAATTACAACGACTTGCTCGTGAAGGTATCAGTATTGATGATATGAAAGTAGAAAGTGTAATGCAGTCAATTAGGCAAATGCACGATCGAGGTATCGACAATAATCCATTTTTAGATGATGAACAGAAGCATCGTCGCAAGGAGCTATATGCCAAAGCGGTAAAAGAGATGAGAAAATATGGGAAACAGGTTCTTAGAGACGAAATGGAGATTAGACAGCGAATTATTGATAAAATGAAGTAACCCACAATATGGCAAAGAAACAACCCAAAATAAAGAGCATTGAAGAGACCTTGTGGGAATCAGCGAACAAGCTCCGTGGCTCGGTTGAGCCATCGGAGTATAAGCATGTTGTGCTGAGTCTGATATTTCTCAAATATGCAAATGACCGATTCGATGAGCGTCGTAATGAACTTATCGCAGAGGGTAAGGAATCATTCGTGGATCAGGCTGTGTTCTACAATGCCAAGAATGTATTCTATATCGAGGAGCAAAGCCGTTGGAACTTTATTATGGAGAATGCCAAGCATAACGATATTGCCATTAAGATTGACAAAGCTCTGTCTGCTATCGAGGATAGCAACCCCTCTCTCAAAGGTGCACTCCCAAGCAATTACTACTCTGGTTTAGGTCTTGATCGTGCCAAACTTGCGGCATTGCTCGATGAGATAAACAAGATTGATACACTCAAAGATCCCGAAAATGACCTTATTGGTCGTGTCTATGAGTACTTCCTCGCAAAGTTTGCCATTGCAGAGGGCAAGGGTAAAGGTGAATATTACACCCCTAAGAGCATTGTAAACCTTATTGCCGAGATTATCGAGCCGTATCGAGGTAAAATCTATGACCCTTGTTGTGGTTCGGGTGGTATGTTTGTGCAGAGTATGAAGTTTATCGAGGCTCATCACGGTAATAAGCGAGATATCTCGGTTTATGGCCAGGAGTCCATCAATACGACTTATAAACTTGCAAAGATGAACCTCGCTATTCGCGGTATTGCAAGTAACCTCGGAAAAATGGCTGCCGACACATTCCACAACGACCAACATAAGGACTTGAAGGCAGACTTCATTATGGCGAACCCTCCATTCAATCAGAAGTCGTGGCGTGAGGATAATGAGTTAAAAGCCGACCCTCGTTGGTACGGCTACGATGTACCTCCTACGAGCAATGCGAACTATGGTTGGATCCTCAACATCGTGTCAAAGCTGTCGAGCAACGGTATTGCGGGCTTCCTGTTAGCTAATGGCGCATTGAGTGGCGATGGCATAGAGTTAAACATCCGCCGTCAGTTGCTGCAAAACCATCTTGTTGAGGCTATTATCATTCTGCCACGCAATATGTTCTATTCGACCGATATCAGCGTTACACTTTGGATATTGGCGGGCAATCGTAAGGCTCGTACTGTTGAGCAGAATGGCAAGATGGTTAAGTATCGTTATCGCGAGAATGAGGTGCTCTTTGTCGATTTGCGCCAATGGGGCGAACCCCTTGAGAAAAAGTATATTCAGCTCTCACTAGAGCAGATTGCAGACATCGCTCGTAACATTCATAATTGGCAGCGTGAAGGTTACGAAACGACCTATAAGAATATACCTGAATATTGCTACTCGGCATCACTCGACGAGATTGAGCGTAAGAGCTGGAGCCTTGTGCCAAGTAAGTATATCGAGTTCAAGAATCGTGATGAGGGCGTAGATTTCGATGCCCGTATGCGTGAACTCCAATCCGAGATGCAAAGCCTACTAGAGCAGGAGGAAAAATCGAAGAAAGAACTGAAAGAACTGTTTAACAAATTGGGATACACATTAAATGCTGAGTAGTTATGATTAAGTTTATTCAAGACAATTATATATGGCTTACACCGATATTAGTTGCACTTGTCTCTGGTATTGTTGCAGGCATTTTCCATCTAATAAAAAAGAGCGGAAGCAAAAACAAGCAAATCATAAAGAAAGTAAATAACAGTAGTATAAATCAAGCTGGCGGAGATGTCAATGTTGACAAATAATAAACAAGAAGTCGCAGATGTGCAGAATTCTGTAGTCAACCAAGCGCAAGGAGATATCATTATTCATAATGGTATTACGGCTGAAGCTGCTATGGAGATCTGCAAGTGTGTAGTAAGGTCAGAATTGGCAATATATACACAACAGGCTAACGAAACAGCACACAAAAGGTTAGATGAGATTTCTGAGAAAACTATTGATAGAATATCATCGTTAAAGCAAGAATTGTTACAACGATTTAACGAACCAGCAATTCAAATCGCTTTAAATGAGACTTTCAAAAGTCATATCGCAGTAGGCGACGAAGAACTTGAAGAAAATCTCATAGATTTATTGATAGAGAGATTAAACATACAAGACAGGACAACAGAACAGGCAATAATAGATGAGGCAAGACAAATAATTCCCAAATTATCGCCAGCTTCAATTGCTCTACTTACAGTTATTGTATTCTCGAAACTTATCTTTCCGTATAATAAAAGTAAATACGAAGAATTAATTATAAAATTATCTCCTGTTATCAGTAGAATACAAAATATAACAGCTCTTGATGCAGAGTATCTAAAACAAGTAGGTTGTGGCTCTGGAAATCATATGATGGTTGTCAATTCATCATTTGAGAAAACGTTAATGACAGATTACGAGCTTATTTTTAGAGAACCCTTATCTCTCGAGGATTTTAACAAAATTCAACAAAAGCACTCAAATGGAGACCTTAATAGATTTAGAATTATTCTTTCTCTGTTCGACACTATAGGGAATAAAATGTTATCTAAAATCCCCAAGCAACAAAGTATTAACGAACACATCTATACTATACTTGATAGAGCAAGTATAACAGCAATTATAGATGAATATAAATCATATACTCGGCCTTTCACTGAAGAAGAAATAAGGGACTATTTTGCGAGTATCGACACTAATTGGAGAAATGTTTTTGAATTACTCAAACAAAGACATGTTCAGGGACTTCAACTTACACCTGTTGGAATTTATATCGGTATTCGACAGTTGTCAAAGATATGTGGAGAACCAATACCAATGGAATTATTCTTTCAGTCATAAGAATATATGGAAAGAGAGTCATATAAGCGTTTAGGAGATTATATCCGTGAGGTGGATGTGCGTAATAGAGATTTATCTGTTACGACATTGCTTGGTGTGAGCATATCAAAGGAGTTTATCCCTTCGATTGCAAACACTATTGGTACTGATATGTCCACATATAAAATAGTTCGTAAAGGGCAATTCGCTTATGGTCCTGTAACATCCCGAAACGGGAATAAGGTTTCTATTGCATTACTTGCCAACGAGAACAATGCTATCATATCACAAGCCTATACTGTTTTTGAGGTGAAAGATTGCAATGACCTATTGCCAGAATATCTGATGATGTGGTTCCGTCGCCCAGAGTTTGACCGCTATGCACGATTCCACTCCCACGGTAGTGCTCGTGAGATTTTTGATTGGTCAGAGATGTGCGATGTGATGTTGCCTATTCCATCTATTGAGCGACAGAGGGAGATTGTAGCGGAGTATGAGGCTTTGAGCAAGCGTATTCGCCTGAATGAGCAGATGATTTCCACGCTTGAAGCCATCGCCCAAACCCTCTACCGCAAAATGTTTGTAGATGGCATCGACAAAGAAAACCTCACCGATGGTTGGGAAAATAAGTCTCTCTCTGAGATAGCGACTCTAAAAGCAGGCGGCGATAAGCCTATTGAGTTTTCAGAAGTAAAAACAGGATGCTATAACATTCCTGTTTATGCTAATGGCATAGAGAACAAGGGTATTTTTGGATACACAACAAGACCTACTATTAAGAGTAAAAGTATAACTATCTCAGCAAGAGGCACTATTGGATATTGTTTCTTGCGAAAACATCCTTATGTACCCATTGTGCGATTGATTGTTGTTATTCCCAACGACGAGTCCTTGGCTCAATATCTATTCTATTATCTGGATGCTATGAATATTAAAGGATCAGGTTCCGTTCAAAGTCAGCTAACAGTTCCTGATATGGAAAGATTTGAAATCTTACTACCTCCTGAAGAGCGAATAAAAGAGTTTAGCAAACAAACAGAAATAATAGATACATCTATCGCAACATACGAACTAGAAAACGAAAAACTAACCGAATTACAGTCTTTGCTTTTGGCTAAGATGGGTCAATAAAAATTGAATGAAGTATGAGTTTGTCATTTAGTGCATTAGAAGTTGGTCAAGGAGATGCTTTCCTTTTGGAGAAGGACGGCTGGAAATGCTTATTTGATTCAGGAGGTAGTAAAAGCGGCTTAGAATCATTGTTAAAGAATAAAAGGATAAACCATCTTAATTTGGCTGTTTGCTCGCACAATGATTTCGATCACATCAATGGCTTTTTAGGAATATTAGACACTAATAGTAAGATTACCGTTGATGAAATATGGCTGCCAGAGCTATTCGGGAGTATTATACAATATGTTGTGGATAATGGTATCCCAAGAGAGATCCTTGAACCTGAAGATTACCACATTGATGATATAAATCTTGAATCTCTATATGATAGAGAATTAAGGACAATATCTTGTGATGAGTTCGAAGATAATATGCCTATGTATATAGGATTTATGGATTATGCACATCGTGATATGCGATATGAAATTTGGCCATATTTCAGATTTTCTCTCAAAGAACTATCTCTGTTAATTAAACTGAAGAACATTGAGAAAATAGCGAAATTGACATATCAGCGTGGTTGCATAATTAGATGGTTTGAGCCTGTTAATGGATGTGTAGCCAATTATATTGATTATGGGGTTACTGCACTAAATTCGAAAGAGACGCATCAAATTAAGAAGCTAAAAGGAGTAAAAGAGTTTATCCATGCATTAACATTAACAACTGAGAACAAGTATTCTTTGGTTTTTGAGTATGCAGAGGAGGGGACTCCGATTGTGCGTTTTTCTGCTGATTCAGATTGTACTTGTCAAAGTGTTACGCCATATCCTAATAATATAATTATCACTGCTCCGCATCATGGATCAGAGGCTAATCAGAATGTTTATAGCCAGATTAGGGGACAAGATATTATATGGGTGAGAAGTGATCGTAAATCAAGCAAACGACCTTGTGCCGCTTTTAAGAGCCAAGTAAATAGGTACTGCCTTGCGTGTCGCAATTGCAATTTCAAGGCAGAACTTCGTTTTGAATACGATGGAAACAGGTGGCAACACATAACCGGGAATAGTTGCACCTGCTAAATAAAATAAACACTAACCAAGTTACTATCTTTGCTCTTGGCTAAGATGGGACAATAAAAATAGATGAAGTATGGGAGTAAAATATATAGAACCTGCGATTGGTAAAAAGGCATTCACATGTCCTCATTGTGGAGCTATTTCTTTGATGCATTTTCACTGCATTAGTTATATTGATAAAAATGTAATTGGATTTCATGAGGGGAAACATGGTGGAAATAGTTGGGTGCAAGTGGCGACCTGTCATAATTGTGCAAAACATATAGTATGGGTAGATGATATGTATGCGTATCCAGACATTGTTGCAGAAGAGCCAAATCCAGATATGCCTGACGAGGTAAAGCAATTATATGATGAAGCGGGATTAATTTATAATAATTCGCCACGAGCTGCTTGTGCATTACTTCGTCTTGCGATTGATAGGCTTTGCAATGAATTAGGCGAAACGGACAGAGATATAAATAAGAATATCGGCGAGTTAGTCAAGAAGGGACTACCAGCATCTGTACAGCAGGCATTAGACGTCGTTCGAGTTGTAGGAAATAAAGCTGTACATCCTGGTCAAATTGCATTCGATGTTGATGATGTTGGGACTGCGACAATGCTTATGCGACTTCTAAATATCATTGTTAGTCGAATGATATCTGAACCGAAAGAGATCGCTGGGTTGTATGACCAACTTCCTGAATCAGTAAAACAATCTATCACAAAAAGAGACGAATGATTATGGGACTTTACGAAGGCATAAAGGATGTTGCAAAGGTAGTGCAACAAGCAGATAATATAGAATTATATAGGCAATTGGTAGATTTGAGTGCTCAAGCATTGGATATGCAAAACGAGATCAATCGCTTAACAGCTGAGAATACTGAATTGCGAAAGAAACAAGATCTTGAAGCTGCAATAGTAAGACATAACGGTTTGTATGTGACGATAGAAGGCAATGACGATATTTTCTATTGCTCGCATTGTTGGGATAGCGAGCGGAAACTAATACAGATGTTTACGGAGAATGGGAAATATAGATGTCCTCATTGCAACATTGAAGGGGTATATGACCAACAAGCCTATAGAGAATATATGGATAGGCAGAGATCCAGATATCAAGTAACTCGCAAAAGTATTTGGTAGAGGGAATAGATTTACAGCAAATAGTTGTTAGTGTTAATACGATTGGAGTGAAATAATATATATTAAGCTATGGTAGAATTAAGTTCATATATTAATTACGAAGAAAAAGTATTGAGCCAATTATTAGAAGTTATTAACCTCAAATATGGTGAAAATACTAATCTTCAAACTCATTATAAATATTACTATGAGAATAAAACTTATATGTTTGATTTAGTGATGTTTGGAGATAATGATCGGATGATAAATATATATGAAATTAAAACTCATTCTGCGGTAAAATCAAAGTACAATTATATCCAAGAGCAATTGCTTTGGTATAAAGAGATAACAGGTGCGAATGTCTATCTTGTATATTCAGATAAAGATGGTCAATTGAAAATGGAACTTAGTAAAGACGCACCTGCTAGAAATTCAAGAAAAGTGCAAGAAATATCAGTTAATTCATTTAAAGAGTTCTACGCCAAGCTAAAATTGAAGTGTGGCGAGGAATCTGAATTGAGATATTTCTTCAGAGGACATTCTGATCACAACTACAAGTCGATTCCAAGTATTTTCAGGAATGATAATATCAAATATGAAAGTCAAATGATTCATGAAGCGATACGAAGAAATCCTACTGAATTTACGGAAGATATGAGTACATTTGACAAATTGGTAAAAATGCAGCATTATGAGTTGCCCACCCGATTATTAGACATCACAACCAATCCATTAGTTGCATTGTATTTTGCTTGCAAAGGTAATGATGAACATGATGGCGCTGTTATTATATACCCAATGATGAATGACCAGATTAAATACTATGATAGTGACTCAGTAAGTGTATTGTCAAATCTTTCTAAATGTTACAATGATTTTACATTTGAAAGGGATAAAGATTTTTTAGTTAATGAGGTTCGGAAAGATACTCCGAATTTTAACGGCAATAATTTACGATTAGATGAGATGAATTGTGTTTTGTGCGTTCTTCCTAAATTAAATAACAATAGAATTATTAGCCAAAATGGCGCATTTTTTATTTTTGGTATGGGTGACTCAAAAGACAAACCAGCCGAATTCAAGGACAGCCCAATAACCATTAAAATTAAAGCAACTTGTAAAAGAGAGATACTTAGAGAATTGCAAATCCTCGGGATTGATGATGCGACATTATTCCCAGAAACAGACAAGATAATGAGACAAATTAAATCTCAGTTTACTGAAATTTAACAATAGAGATTTAATAATCGGTATCAGACTTAAAACGAAATATTAAACTAATTACAGTCTTTGCTTTTGGCTAAGATGGGACAATAAAAATAGATGAATTATGAAACTTACAAAGTTTGCTTTTGGAATTAGGTTTTGCAAAGGATTCCATGTTGAGGATCAACTAGGAGCTATCGTTGATGAGATTTTATATTCTAAAGACTCTAAATTCAACGAAAAATTATTCCCAGAGTTGCAACGTGCAAATGGCGCTAGACGACTAATCAATAACGATCAAAATTGCCATTTAACAATTAGTTCAACAGATATCATATTTGAGTATCAAGTTAAATATGATTTCAAAAAAGAATTCGAGGAGTTTTTGGCTGAATTCGAAGATAGAATCTTAAAGAAAGTATTTAAAGCATATAAAATTAATAATATTTTGCGATTTGGTTTTATAGTAGGCGCTGAATTAAGTGAGGAAGACGAACTACTGAAATCTATATCACAAGTTATACATACTAATTATGAAGAGATTCCCAATGATTCCATATCGCTACGGTTTAATATTGTACAGAAAAAACCATTAAAGATTGGTAAAGAGGTGACACAAGATTTTGATAATACAATTATTACATATGATAAAGAGAAAAATGACTCTAAACTTATTTTTGCAGTTGATTATCAAAAATTTTTCAATCCTTCACTAGATTCAATTGATGATGCTCCAATCAATTATCCGTCATTCTGCAAAAAATGTTATGAATCATTTAAAAAGAAATATGGCACCAAACAATAACAAAAATAGATCTGGACGGATACATAATCAGTATAAAGGTCCATTCCCTCCCAATAAAAATTTGGAGTTTGATAGTGTTCGAAAGAATATGAGGACTACAACAGATGGTCCGACAGCAGATATGAGGTCTTTTAGTGACTCGACAATATCACAATCTGCGAAGGATAATCAGTTTCGAGGTAAGAGAAGACCTAGACCATTTAAGAAAAAGGCTACGGATTGGTTAACAGAACATTGGGTTGGATGTCTAATAGGCGTGATTGTTACGGCCTTGACTAGTGGTGTTGGTATTATCGTTTTTAGTCATAGCAATCAAATCGTTTCTATAAATAAGGATATAGAATATATGAAAGATTACGATATTGAATGCAAGAACGATATCAATGAATTAGAAAAAGATGTAATAGAAAACACAACCAATATTAAATTAATTCAACAAAAATTGGATTCTTTCAGAGAGAATCAAAATAAATCACGTAAATAATTATGACGCACTTCAACGAACACGCCCTTGAGATGGCTATAATGGAGCTATTTGAGAATGAGGGTTACATATACACGAGTGGAGAAGATATACACAAAGAATTAAGCGATGTTCTTCTTCGCGATGATCTATGTGCGTATCTTCGAGGTCATTATGCCGAGCAAGGGATAACTTCGTTGGAGGTGGAGAGTGTCATAGCGCGACTAACAGCCAATTTGGGTGGATCGTTGTATGGAAACAATGTACACACCTATCGTCTGATTACCGAAGGTTTCTCGATAAAACGCGAGGACGCCTCTAAGGCAGACCTCTTTATAGAGCCAATAGATTTCAGCGCCGAGGCAAGCAATATCATTCGCATAGTAAATCAGTTGGAAATAAAGGGCTTGGAGAAGCGTATCCCTGATGGCATAATCTATATCAATGGTTTGCCGATGGTGGTATTGGAATTCAAGAGTGCCGTAAAAGAGGAGACGACAATAAAGGATGCCTTTACGCAACTGACCGTGCGCTATCGTCGAGATATTCCTGAACTCTTCAAGTACAATGCATTTGTAGTGATTAGCGACGGTGTGAACAGCAAGTATGGCTCGCTATTCACCCCTTACGAGTTCTTCTATGCGTGGCGTAAGGTGGAGGCAACAGACAAGGCGACAGATGGAGTAAGTTCATTACATACGATGGTGCAGGGGTTATTCCGCAAAGATAGGCTACTGAGCGTAATCAAAGACTTTGTATTTCTGCCCGACTCGTCAAAGAGAGAGCAGAAGATCGTTTGTCGCTATCCGCAATTCTTTGCAACGCATAAGTTGTTCGAGAACATACGCCAACACTCAAAGCTAAATACCGATGGAGATGGTAAGGGAGGTACATACTTCGGAGCAACGGGTTGTGGTAAGAGCTTTACAATGCTATTTTTGACGAGAATGTTGATGCGTAGCCGTGAATTTGCAAGTCCTACAATCATTCTTATCACAGACCGCACCGACCTCGACACCCAACTTTCGGAACAGTTTGGTACAGCTAAAAAGTTTATTGGTGATGACTGCGTAGTTGAGGTAGAGAGTCGTGCGAAATTGCGAGAGTATTTGGCAGGGAGAACAAGTGGCGGTGTATTTCTAACCACCATACACAAATTCACCGAAGACACACAGCTACTGTCAAAACGAGCGAATATCATTTGCATTTCAGACGAGGCTCATCGCTCGCAAACTAACCTATCGTTGCATGTGCGCCAAACAGAAAGTGGAGTAAAGCGTAGTTATGGCTTTGCGAAGTATTTGCACGACTCGTTGCCCAATGCAACTTATGTAGGTTTTACAGGCACACCTATTGATGCAACTATTGATGTATTTGGAGATGTGGTGGATGCTTATACAATGACCGAATCTGTGGCAGACAATATTACTCGTCGCATAGTATATGAAGGCCGAGCGGCAAAGGTTTTGCTCGATAGTGCCAAACTACAAGAGATAGAGAAATACTATCAGCAATGTGCCGAAGAGGGTACGAATGAGTATCAGATTGAGGAGAGTAAAAAGGCCGTTACCCAGATGGAGCGCATTCTGGGTGATTCTGACCGTTTGCAAGCGGTTGCGGAAGACTTTGTTGCCCACTATGAGGCACGAATTGCCGAAGGTAGTACTGTTGAAGGTAAGGCAATGTTTGTATGCTCAAATCGTACCATTGCGTATCACCTATACAAAAAGATTATTGCGTTGCGTCCAGAATGGGCAACATTGCCAACTTGCAACACGGTGTCACTACCTCAATATGGCATGGTGGCTGAGCCATTGGCCACATATGGCAATGCGCCACTGCCTATTGAGCGTATAAAGTTAGTAATGACTCGCAACAAGGATGATGAGCAAGAACTATACAACCTTCTTGGCACAGATGAGGATAGAAAGAGACTAGATATTCAGTTTAAGAATCCGAAATCAAACTTCAAGATTGCCATTGTTGTTGATATGTGGATTACGGGTTTTGATGTTCCTTGCCTCGACACGATGTATATCGACAAGCCTTTGCAGCAGCATACGCTTGTACAAACTATATCACGAGTCAATCGAGTATATCCTGGCAAGGACAAAGGTTTAGTCGTGGATTATATTGGCATAAAGAACAATATGAATACCGCCTTAAAGCGATATGCAACAGGTGAGACGGATGCCGATTCTGTTGAAACGATTGAGCAATCTATTGCAATGGTAAAAGATGAGCTCGATATACTTCGTCGTATGTTCGCAAGGTTTGACTATAAGAAATTCTCTACAGGAACTCCATTAGAACAGTTGGGCTGCTTAAACAAAGGTGCTGAATTTGCGCAAGCAACTAAAGAGACTGAGAACCTCTTTATGGGACATACGAAGAAGTTGAAGTCGGCCTTTAATATGTGCTGTAATAGCGAGCAAATATCTGCGAATGAGCGAGAAGATATTTACTTTTTCTGTGGAGTGCGCTCTATCATATATAAACTTACTAAGGGAGAAACGCCAGATGCCGCTCAAATGAATCAGCGTGTGAGTAAGATGATTGAAGAGGCAATCCTGTCAGAAAGTGTTGAGGAGATTATTCAAATTGGTAATGATAAAGAGAATCTAGATCTACTCAGCGAAGAGTATATGGAGCGATTGGCGAAGTTGAAGATGCCAAATACCAAAGTGAAGCTTATGGAGCGCCTTCTTAAAATGGTTATTACTGAGTTTAAGAAGGTTAATAAAATGAAGGGGACTGACTTCACAAAACGACTTAATGCTCTTGTGGATAGGTATAATGACCGTAGCGATGATGCCATCTTTGCAGATGAAGTCCTTACCGAAGTTGCTAATCAAATGGCTGAGTTGCTCAAAGAGATTAACAAAGAGAAGAAGTCTTTTAATGAATTAGGAATAACCTACGAAGAAAAAGCTTTCTACGATATTTTGATCGCTGTTGCAAAGCAATTCGGTTTTGACTATCCAGAAGATAAGGCAAAGATGTTGACTGGTGAAATCAAAAAGATTGTAGATGATAAATCAAAGTACACAGATTGGGCAAAGCGAGATGATATTAAGGCCGAACTCAAAATGGACTTAATACTCATATTGGCAGAATATGGATATCCTCCTGTGACTAATGATGAGGTGTTTAAAGAAATATTTGAACAAGCAGAGAATTTCAAAAAATATAATGATTAATATATTAGTTTTAAGATGTCAGAAACCAACCGCATAGAGTATAAAAGAGAATTGACTCCAGAACTTGATATTGAGAAGGAGGTGGTGGCGTTCCTTAATTACAAGGAGGGTGGATACATCTATATCGGCATTGATAAGGATGGCTCTATTGTAGGCTTTAGTGATGAAGAATTGTTAGAGTCGTTAGGCTCCAGGATTCCGCGTATTTTGAGGGCATACGGAGAAGATTGTTTCAAGTTTACAGATAACTTTATCCGTATAACTTTACCTGTAAGTACACAAGATGGAACCCAGTCAGAACCCAGTTGATATAAGTGTTCACCACCTAGTGTATACCACAGATAGTAACATAATCACGGAATAAACTTAATAGAACATCCATTTGTAAAGTTGCAAAAGGTTCAATCAAAATCACATCTGTTCCTTTATACTGCTGCTCAGAGCCTCATTCAAGGGTGCCGGTAAGTTTTCTGGTCCTTGACATTGAACGGATAATGCTAATGCCTTTGATAAGGTTGCTGTAAACTCGCCTGAGATAACCAAAGTAATTGATATTTGGGAACAGAGTAGTGTACAGTTTAAAGATATAACATCAAATGAGGAACATATATATGCTCTGTATTGTGGAAGACTTTTGAAGAATCCTATAACGAACAAGAGAAAAGTTTAGGAAAATTACTAATAATACAATACGGTCGGGATGGGAATATCATATTCATTTATACAATTGACACAGATGTTCGGATGCTATTGTGGCGTCAAATAATTATGATTATATAATTTCTTATGACAATGAAAAACATTCTTTATTTAAGTATATAAGCCAGTCAATGTTTGTTGTTCGTACAAAGTCGTAATGAATACCAAATATAAACCACATAAACTTTTAATTTAAAAGTTATTTTAGTAGCTTTGTTAAAATTTTAGGTATGGACTTGGAGCAATATAAATTAAGATTAAGAGAGTATAAATCTAGCTGTGAATATTTAAAACAGATTTGTTCGAATAAGGCTAATAAATATAATAGATATAATAAGATTATTACATTAACTACCTTAATAGCGACAATTGTTTTATCTGCTATAGCTTTTGCTAATAAAGAAACGGTGATTAAATTTTGTTATCTTGTTATAAATGCAGACTGCGATAATATGCAAAACATACAAGATATAGCCCCTATATACGACTTTATTTATAATATAATTGTTGTGTTGATTTTGATAATGAGTGTCATAAATAATGTTTGTAAGTTTCAGGAAAAAGCGGCAGACTATTTTCATAATGTAACTACATTATCTTCGATGATTAGAAATATCGACAGTCTATTGAACATTGAAAAGAAAGATGATGATTTTATTAAAGAATTCAATGTCATAAGAATCAAATATGATACCATGTTGGATTATCTTCCATCTCATACTGATGATGACTTTATTAAAGCTAAATATAATTTGAAAGTTAAAAATGAAATTAGCAGTTTAATAAAAAACAAAAATATAAGTAAATTTAAAATCTGGTTTGCAAAAATATCACTAGGTCTTTTTTTAGAAAATAAAACTAAAAATGAGAATAGTAATGAAAAATAAAAAGGAAGAACTTATAAAGGGACTATTATATAGAAACAATCAATTCATTGAATACTTAAAAGCTGTTAGAAATTTTAGCGAAGAAGATTTATGGATTGGAGGAGGATTTATCCGTACTATTATATGGGACTATTTGCATGGTCATAAGAAAAATGCAGAATTTTTAGATATAGATGTCTTTTATTTTCAACCATCATGTATAATAAAGGCAAGAGATGTTGAAATCGAGCAATTTTTGCATACCCAAATTCAAAACACAAGATGGTCAGTAAAGAATCAAGCTAGAATGCATGTGCATCACAAAGGGGAGAGTCAATATGCTTCATTGGAAGATGCCCTATTAAAATTCCCTGATACTGCGTCGACGATAGCAGTGAGGTTGGATAATAATAACGATATTAAATTTATTGCTCCATATGGATTTGACGATTTGTTTGAGCTAAAGGTTAAGCCGACACCAGCATTCATAAATAATCCAGAAAAAATGCAACGGTATAGACAAAGAATAGATGAGAAACTGGAGATATGGAAAGAGTTATGGCCAAAATTAAAGATAGAACTATTGTGATATAATAAAACTATTTTTTGTAATATGGAATATATTCCAATAAATCTGGGTAGGGACAATGGATATTGTAGATATAAGGGAGTACTTGGTGGGGATGCCTATGGTTGAGGAGTGCCAACCTTTTGGAGATGATAATGCTGTGTATAAGATAGGCGGTAAGGTGTTTGCTTGCATATCGTTGGTGCATCCCGATGTGATAGCTCTAAAGTGTGACCCCGAAAGGGCTATTGTGCTAAGGGATAGCTATGCCGCTATCACGCCTGCATGGCATTGGAACAAGAAGCACTGGAACGATTTGCATATCTCTATGCTCCAAGACAGAATAATACTAAGGGAAATAACACATTCTTATATGACTGTAATCAAGAAAAATGTTACACCAAAATCATTACGTCTTGAATTGCTTGCCGCTGCCTATGACGCTAACATTGAAGATGTGGCGAATGAAATTTAAGGATGGTTTTTAAATTTACTCGTAAATTAATACGTCGCTTTTCAGAAAGTCGCCTGCTGAAATAAGATTCAACCAATCTTGAGAATCAGTTCATAACGAATATATAGGTGTTTAGGTAGGTGGCGAACACGAGCCATAGTGCGTAGGGCAGGAATAGCCAAGCCGAAAGTCGTTTCACTTTGTAGGTACTATAAATGTACGTTCCCGCCAGATAGTCAAGCAAAACGATGTTGATTAATCCGAATAATGGACTTTGAAGATAGAAGAAGCTGATACTCCACAGGAAGTTGAGCATCAATTGGATGATGAAAAGCAGAATCAGAGGACGTTTGCGTTCACTGTCTATATTACATAGTATACCGGACGACAGTCCCATGCATACGTAGATGATGCCCCATGCAATGGGAAAGACCGAATTAGGCGGAGTTAGGCTTGGTTTATCTAATGATGGATACCACATCAGTAATGCTTCTTCTTGGAAGATATGAGCTGTATAGCCCACGCACATGCATATTGCAATTGCAATTACTATCCAAAGGAATCGTTTCATAATCATGCGAGTTTTTTAACATTACAACATGCTATGTGAGCGTAATGTTTGCTGTTCCTTCACTTTTTGTAATGTTTTGGATTTTTATATGATAGGGGGTGATGGCGGGATGTGGGTGCTTTTGATACGCCATTCTTTTGGATAGAGGTTGTTGGCTCTGTTTCCGAGGTTTTTGACGAATCCTATGGCAGTCCCGTTGTATTCTAGTAACACGATTCCGCGGGGTGCATCTATATTTATCGTTTCGCCCCTTAGGTAGGAGATTGCGGTGTTGTAGTCGACCTCGCATGTTGTAAAGGATGCTTTACGCATGCATGTGTTTAGTGATAGCGAGTGTGCCGGTATAAAGTCACGTCCTTTGATGTTGGCAATCTCACAGCCGCAGTATATAATTTTAAGATGTTCTTTCAACAGTGCCAATTCGCTGGCATATTCGGCTGGGAAAGCGTTGACGGTGTCGTTGTTTAAAACGAATAGCATAGCCGACTTATCGGCAACCCAATCTTTAACAATTGCAGGCACTTGTGCGGCTGTTTCTTTCCTACCTTTCTTTTTGCTTGGGATTTTAGGCTCACGCTTAGGCTCTTCGTAAGGTTTGCGAACAACCGACATGAATAAGCCTTCGCCACGGGTACGGTGGGGAAAGAACCTATAGCCGAATACGTTAGAGGCAATGGATTTGCTGATATTCCACTCCTCGGGAACGTCTAGTTTAATGCTTTCGCCTTCCAATTCGTTAATGATGTATTCTATTATTTCTTCATTCTCTTGACGATTGAACGTGCAAGTGCTGTAGATTAACAATCCGCCTGGACGTAAGGCTTGCCATACGTTGCCGATAATTTCTCTTTGGCGTGTGGCGCATTCTCTAACTAGTGCTGGCGACCATTGAGCCACAGCTTCATCGTCCTTACGCATCATCCCTTCGCCACTGCATGGCACATCGGTAGCAATGATGTCGAAAAAATGCGTGAGTTTGGCGTATGCGGCCGAATCGTTATTTGTGACGATGCAGTTAGGGTTTCCCCATTTGATGATATTCTCACGAAGTATTTGAGCTCTGCCACTCATGATTTCGTTTGCCACGACAAGCGAACCTTCAGGCAAAACGCCTAGTGCGGTGGTTGTTTTTCCTCCAGGTGCGGCACATAGGTCGAGATAGCGTAGGGGCTGAGATTTATCAGTTAATTTATTTATAACATGAGCTAGAAACATAGAAGAAGCATCTTGTACGTAATAACGTCCTGCGTGCAGCGATGGGTCGAACGTGAATTGAGGTCGTTGGTTGAGGTAGAAACCGCAATCGCACCACGGTACACGCTCGTAAGCCGGTGTGTCGCCACATTTGGTTGTGTTTATTCGTATTGATACCGATGGCTCGGTTTCTTCCAAGGATTTCACCAATTCATTAGCCTCGTCGCTAGGTAAAAGCTTTTTAATTTCTTCTATGAATAACTCGGAAAGTGCCATGACACATTATTTTACGTTTACAGTTACATTAGCTTTTAGTTTGCCTAATTTTGCAGATAAAATATAGTTTCCGCTACTTTTTGCTATTATTGACGTTCCTTTGCTGGTGGTTTTGCCTAATTGTTTCGGGCATGAAAGTTTCACGCCTTTCACATCGGGGTCTATTAGGATTCCGTATTTATTGTAGCCGTAAAAGGTAGGGGTATAAGTTTCTCCAACATTAAGGTTCTTTTTGAAATCGGCAAACTCTATAGAAGCTATTTCGTTATCAGCAGGGACATTAGCTGCGATGAAGATACCATTGGCAACGGTACGCTCTTTTCCGTCGCTCGGTACGTTGCATATTCCTAGCGTCTTGATGTATAATTCGCTAGAGCCACCACCGTCGAGATTCATGGCATCATCGCAACCTACATTACGCATTATGTCGGCAAGCACATGGGAAGTGCAACCTTCGGACTCTTTGGAGCGACCGTCAACAATCAAGATGATTAGTTTCGAACCCGAAGCATCGTTGCCTATAGCTGTTCGAGGATGCACACCGTTTAAGTGTTTCAATATATCGATAGGGTTGGTTGTCTTCCCGTCACGTAGAATCACCGGGTAGCCGCTTATGACTTCTGTAGGGCAGATATTGCCTTCGTTGGGTAGGCTTATTGTAGCCGATAATTCGATGGTGTCACCAGCTGCTAGGTCGTTAATGAATTGGCTTTCGTTGCCGCTACCCGATAGTATATATCCGTTGAGCGGAATCGTGGTAGAGCCGCCCTTGCTTGGCGATGTTGCGACTTTCATGGCCGTTTTTTTGCCAACTGATAGTGGTGAACTGGTTGGGATAAGAGCAACTTCTATGGCGTTGCTTGCTGTGTCGGTCTTTGTTCCGTATCGAGAAGTGTAAAGATTGAGGCTGTTAGAAGTGGGAACTTTATTTACAGCTGTTATTTTTTTTGCCAAATTATTAAAGAACGCTATGCAACTTATGTCCATGATATCCATATACGTTGTGCGGTTTTTGTCGATAGCCCATTGCGTACGTCCGTTGTCATCAAGGTAATAAATTTCTCCGTCTATAATGTGGGAGCCTATGGAATTGCCGCGTCGCATGTTGAAAAAATCGGCGTTAACGCCTAGAAAATACTGTGTAGTGTCAGAATCGTTTGACAGGGCCATAGCAGAAACCTTCTCTCTGGCATATATGGTATTCTTGGCTTTAAGTGTGCGAACTTCGATGTTTTCGTCAGTCAAGTCGGTCACGGTGTAGAATACGTTCAAATTTTGAGCACCACTAAGCCTTAGTGAAGTCAGGGTTGTCCCCGGACCTGCTTTAAAATGGGCAACTGTGTCCATATAATAGGTTTTGCCCTGCAAAGTCCATTCGGTGGCGGCATGGGCGGCAATAGCGATTATTGCCAAAATCATGTATAATGCTAGCCGTTTCATAGATTTTTCCATTAGGTTTTAGTAATGATATTATAATTTGTCGGTAAAATTAGATAAAAACATTAATAGGTGTGCAATAACAATCAGAAAGATTTTGGATGGTTAATAACTTTTCCTTTGTAATTATTTTATTTGTAATAAGATTATTCGTAATTTTGTGATAAATTAGGATAACAAGGTGACTATGCTAGAAACAGCTCTATATTTGATTCCAGTGCCATTGAGCGAGGGCGACTTAAATGCCGTTATTCCCTCTAGAAATATAGAGATTGTGCGTGGGATAAGGCATTTTATAGTGGAAAATGTGCGTTCGGCACGACGTTTCCTAAAAAAATGCGACCGAGATATAGATATTGACACTCTCACGTTCTACGAATTGAACCGCCACACGAAGCCCGAAGACATTTCGGGATTTTTAGTACCATTAGAGCAAGGTGAGGCTATGGGTGTGATTTCGGAGGCTGGATGTCCAGCGATAGCCGATCCCGGAGCTGATGTGGTGGCGATAGCGCAACGTAAATCGTTAAAGGTGATTCCGCTAGTAGGTCCTTCTAGTATTCTAATGTCGGTAATGGGTTCTGGCTTTAACGGGCAGAGTTTCGCTTTTCAAGGATATTTGCCTATTGATGCTTCGGCTCGTGCCAAGAAATTCAAGGATATGGAATATAATATCCGTGTTAACAGCCAGACGCAAGTGTTTATTGAAACACCTTACCGTAACAATAAATTGATAGCCGAAATGGCTAAGACTTTGCCAAGACACTTGAAATTGTGTGTGGCGAGCGATATAACTGGCGAGAAAGAGAGCATAGTCACTCGTGGCATTGCTGAGTGGGAACGTATGAAGTATGACTACGATAAAATTCCTACTATATTCTTGCTTTATAAATGATGACTAGATATAAAAATATAGATTCGGCACAGCAACAGTGTATCCTTTTTGGCGAAGATGAGGCTATAGAGAATGAGTTGATTGCCGAAGAACAAAAAGAAACCTCTGTATCTATTTATACAGAGGTTGTAGAAGATGATGGTGTGTTCGGTGCTGTAGAGCCAGTGCCAGAACAATCGGTGTTCCGTTTTATAAGTTTTGGCAGTGGCAGTAGCGGCAATTGTTCTTATATAGGGACAGAAAAGGGCGGAATTATCGTTGATGCTGGTGTCGACTACAATAATGTGTTTGAAAAGCTACAGGCGAACGGAGTGACACCAAATATGGTGTATGGTGTGTGCCTAACACACGACCATAGCGACCATATTCGTTATGCTTATGCAATTTCACGCAAATATAAGCATATACGTATATATTGCACAAATCGTGCTTTAAACGGTATTCTGAAACGTCATAACGTTTCACGCAGAATAAAAGAATATCATCAGCCTATATTCAAGGAGATTCCTTTTAAATTGGGCGATTTGACTATTACAGCATTTGATGTTCCGCATGATGGACTGGACAATTCGGGTTTTTTCATAGAATATGGTGAAAATAAATTTGCATTGGCAACCGACTTGGGTGAGGTGAGCGAACGTGCTCGTCACTACATGTCGCAAGCCGATTTCTTGATGATTGAGGCTAATTATGACCTGCAGATGTTAGAAAACGGATCGTATCCTGAATACTTAAAGAGCCGTATAAAGTTATCGACTGGGCATTTGGATAATGCAGATACGGCACGATTTGTTGGCGAGATTTATACGAAAAAGCTAAAGAATATATTTCTATGCCATTTGAGCAATGACAACAACACGCCTGATAAGGCTATAGAGGCTGTGAGGGGTGCATTAGAGGAAAAAGGAGTTACGGTAGGTTCTGCTTTAGGTACAATAGAAGACCGAGGCAAGGATTTACAACTTATGGCGTTGCCTCGATATGATTGTTCTCCTTGGTTTGTTCTTCGCAAGGATTAGCCTATGGGATTCATCTGGAAAATAATTAAAAACATACTTGTCTTATTTTTCGGCTCTACTATACTAGCAGTGGTGCTATTTAAATTTGTACCTGTGTATATCACGCCATTGATGGTGGTTAGATTAGTAGAGCAGAAGAGTGCTGGTAAGGATTTTAAGTTGGAGCATGAGTGGGTTTCGTTGGAACAGATTTCCAATAATATGGTACAAGCTGTGATAGCTAGTGAAGATAATCTGTTTATGAGTCATCACGGCTTTGATTTCGAACAAATAGAGAAAGCTGTGGATGAAGCTAAGAAAGGGAAACGTCATCGAGGTGCCAGCACAATAAGCCAACAGACAGCAAAAAATGTGTTTTTATGGAATGGTCATAGCTATATACGTAAAGGATTAGAGGCATACTTCACTATGTTGATTGAATTGATATGGGGAAAAGAGCGTATAATGGAGGTGTATCTCAATTCTATAGAAATGGGCAATGGAATATATGGTGCAGAGGCTGTAGCCAAAGAGAATTTCGGTAGAATGGCTCGGTCGCTAACGAAACATGAAGCGGCATTGATAGCAGCAACGTTACCTAATCCCTTGAAATATGATTCTGCTCATCCGTCACCATACGTTAAGCGTAGACAAAAGCAAATACTTCATATTATGTCGCAAATCCATCAAACAGAAATGGGAAATAAAAATAGGTGATATTGTCCAAAAATAAGAACAGATGATAAACAATATATTTAAAAAAGAAGACGATGTGAAAATGTGGTTGTACGTGATGTGTATTACATTATGTTATGGTATATTTTTTACGTCGGTAGAGTTTGTTGATTTTAACTATCAAGGTTTTAAAGATATATTTTATAATGTTATACAATGGTTTCTCGTCGTATTTATATCTTTAGGCGTTTTCTACATATTGGCTTTAAATAAATATGTATTTTCAGCACTGTTTCCAGTGTTAACAACGATTAGTGGAGTGCTTGCCTATTATCGCTTTACGATGGGTGTCGCATTAACTCCGATGTTGATAGAAACAGCATTGATAAATGATATACGAACTAATCTTCAGGTCGTTAGCTGGGAACTTATTGTGTATATACTCTTTGTTTTGGCTGTTTCATTATGTCTTGTTTATGTTAGGTTTAAGTATATAAGGGTTACATCATATAAATTGCATCTCATTTTAGCTATTGTGTTGGCGTTTATTCCGTTTATGCAGGAAAGGTATAAAAATACTATAATGTTTCGTATGCCGCATTCATTGTTTTATAATTTGAATGAATATTGTATAAGTAGACAAAGTGCAGCTGAGAATCGTTTTGCTTTTGATGGGGTTGATGTTGATTGCACTCAAGATTCTGTTGTGGTTGTCCTAATGTTAGGAGAGTCATTAAGAGCAGATCATTTGTCTTTGAATGGATATAGGCGTATAACTAATCCGAATCTGGCGAATGATTCCGCTGTGATTTCATTGCCAAATATTTATACGGAAGAAACTCTGACACATTTATGTATACCACATATCATGACTAGAGCAGATAGTGTCAATACAGAATTAGCGTATGTTGAGCCGTCTTTTATTACTTTGTTTAGAAGAGCTGGTTTTTATACAACATGGATTGCAAATCAAGAGCCTACTCAAAACTATTCCTATTTCATGAATGAGGGTGATACGTTAATATATGCTAATATTATACGTTCACCTTATACGTATGATTTGTGGTTGGATGGTAATATGCTTAATCCATGTAAAGAGATATTGAATCAAGGGCATGCGAAAGATTTAATTGTTATGCATTCGGTTGGCTCTCATTGGTGGTATAATGTGCATTACCCTGAAGAATATAGGCACTTTGTTCCAGTAGTTACGAAAAGGGTGGCAACACAATGTACGATAGAAGAATTGGTTAATTCTTATGATAATACGATTTTGTATACTGATTACGTAATATCCGAAGTGATAAATATGTTACGTGAAAAAAAAGCAATTTTTTTGTATCTTTCTGATCATGGAGAAGCGTTGGGTGAGAATGGGCAATACATGCATATTGATAAGTCGCCATATACGCAAAATCCAGCATGTTTAATATGGTATTCTTCAAAATATTATGACAATAATAAAGCGGAAATAGAAACCTTAAAGAAAAATAGAGAAAAACGGTATAGGAATGATTTCTTATTTCACTCTATACTTGATGCTGCTGATTTAACTTGTGACGTAAAAGATACGACATTAAGCGTGTTCCGGTGATACATTCAATTGATATTGTGCTTGGACGAAGGCGAGAATGCGGTCGGCAACTTCTTGAGCCTCAGCTATAGATGCGTTACAAAAACTATGTTTCAACCGCTTGAACCGAATCATTTTCGCATCTACTCCGCATTTACGCAATTCGATAAACATTTTGATGGATTGCTCTATTTTTACGGTCGTGTCGGCGGCTCCGTGCATTAAAAGCGTCGGGCAACAGTTCTTGTTTACGTAATTTATTGGCGAGAACTCTCTACAAAGTTGCATCACCCGCTTCTTTTGAGTTTCGATGTCGAAGCCTGTAACGCATTTAAGTTGCTTGTTTCGTTTTAGGATGACTTTACGAACACATAGCTTTGCAAATGTTGTTAAGAAAGGGTTTAAATTGGTACGGAAAAGCGTGTTCAAATCTGTTGGACCGTATGTGTCGATCACATAATTAACTTTAGCAGATACGTTTTTTAGATTATCATTTCCTGTGTAAATAGTATCGTTGGTGTATGCTGTCATCATGGCTAGCTGTCCTCCAGCCGATGCCCCCCAAATACCTATGTTGTCAGGGTCAAGACCAAATTCCTGCCCATGAAGCCTTACCCATCGTACGGCATCCTTGCAATCCGAAATCTGATGCTGTATATGGTTGATGTTCTTATTGGCAAGCCGATAGTCTACGCTTACGACAGCAAAACCATTACGGTTAAGTGTTTTAAGTACATATTGCCTAAAGGTACGCTTGATGTTGCTCTTGCTCGCTTCTACCCACGAACCGCCGTGTATGAATACAAGTACGGGCGCAAGAGTAGCGTTGTTGTAAGGGATTCTAGGCTTGTATATATCCAAGTGTAGGTTTTTGCCGTTTACTGATTTATATACTATGTTTTTGTGAGATGGATAGTCTGGGCTAAGTTTTGGCAAAGCACTAGCCGTAGAGCTATAAGGAGAACTTAATTTAGATGAGGCATAATAAATTATCATGCCAGCTCCTATTCCAGTAGCCAATAGCCATTTCTGGCGTTGAGTTAAGTTGATATTAGACATAGCGAAATCGTTTTAGCATCCTATACTTTACAAATATAGCGATTAAATTGTTCAGTTGCAATTAATCGGCTTCTAAATGAAACAAAAACGCAGGGACAATGTTTTGTGCAATAACAGTTGTCCCTGCGAAATCAAATAGAATAGTAATGTTTATTGAGTTATTAAAAAGCTTAATCCATAATCATGCTGTTGCGGTCAACAGCTACAATATCAAGATTGTGATTGCGGATGAACGTTAATATCTCGTCACGTTCTTTCGACGGTTCAATATCCAGCTCGATACGTTTAAGCGCGTTGAAAACTGAAGTGCCGCATTGGTAGATGTGGCGATAGGCTTTTGCAACGTCGTCGATGATATTTTCATCATAGTTTTGATGTCGCATGATGAATGCGTTCACTCCGAAATAAGTTACAGGATTATGTGCCATTATCACGTATGGTGGGACATTCCCGCTTATGCGGCATCCTCCTTTTATCATGCACCATTGTCCTACTTCGCTTGCGTTGTGAAGGATAACTCCTGAACTCAATATTGAGCAAGTGCCAACCTTGCAATTGCCAGCTATAGATACACCGTTGCCTATTACGCATCGGTCTTCTATCTCTGTATCATGACCGATATTGCTTTCTGCCATTATGAACACTTTGTTCCCTATGCGTGTAGCTCCGTCGGGAGTCAAACCTCTACGGATTATGGCATGTTCACGTATACGGCAATCTGAGCCGATGTAGCAGAACGATGGTTCTCCGTTCCAATGAAAATCTTGGGGTTCTCCGCCTATGATAGCACCATTATAGATTTTAGTACGGTCGCCTATGCGAGTGCCGTTTAACAGGCTCACAAAGGGATAAATCTCGCAGTCGTCACCGATTTCCACATTCTTACTGATAAATGTGAAAGGGTGGATAATCACGTTTTTCCCTATTTTAGCGCTAGGGTCGACATGTGCTAAAGGACTAATCATAATAAATATATAGTTTTGTGTTTAGCCGTTATCTGCCTCCGCCAAGGGCTTGATATAGGTGGATTGCGGCTTGGTTAATACTTAGTTTGTTGCTCACTACTTGTATTTGCGATTGCAAAAGAGCTTGTTGTGCAGTCAAAACTTCTAGGTAGGTAGTAGTGCCTAGGGTTAATAAGTCTTGATTGTATTCTACAGCCTTTTTAAGATTTTGCATCTGCAAATTTAGGTTTATACTAGCTTCCTTATCTTTTGCCATTGTGACAAGAGCGTTGGAAACCTCGTTACCAGCACTTATGAGCGTACTTTGGAAATTATTAAGCGATTGTTGTTGCTGTGCCTTTGTCGCTTTTAAGTTGGCGATGTTTTGTCCGCGTGCAAAAATAGGCATTGTGAGTTGTCCTGCAAGATTCACAAGCCATTTTGCCGGATCGATTATTGAACTGCCCACCAAAGTTCCGTATCCGCCTGTAGCTGAAAGGGTAACTGATGGATAGAAATTAGAGCGAGCCATATTGGTGGCGTAATAAGCCATAGCAAACGATTGTTCGGCTGCACGCACGTCAGGGCGTTGTGCTAAGTAGCTCATAGGCACGTTCTCATCAAGTCCGTCAGGTATGGAAATCATAGACTCGCTGTCAACAGCCCATATTTGTCGCTTGGTGTTAAGCAACAATGACATGGTGTTGTTCAGCTCGTTGATAGATTTCTCGATATTAGGAATAGCTGCGAGTACGCTATGATAGTTAGCTTTGCTTTGTACGACCGAAACCTCGTTGAATCGTCCTGCCTCTTTCATGTCTTTCATCACTTGTACCAATTCTTTCCAGGCTTCGGCGGTTTCACGATAAATGTTAAGCTGCTTGTTGAGCGAAACAAGAGCGTAATAAGTGTTGGCAACACCTCCTATAATCTGTGAGCGTACGGCTTGCTGATAAGCCTCGCTTTGTAGTAGTTGTGCTTTGGCTTTACGTTTGTTATTGGTCAACCTGCCGAATATATCTACTTCCCAATTAAGAGATAGCGGAAGCTGGTAGCCCCAACTCATTTTGCTGCCGCCTAATGATGAACCGCTACCGTTTGGCGCGAATGTCAATGATGGGAAATAGCTTAATTTAGCACCTTGTAGTTGTGCATGTGCTATATCCACGTTTAACTTGGCGTTTTGCAGGTCAAGGTTGTTGTCAAGTGCTTGGCGTATATAGTTTTGCAATATAGGGTCGGTAAACACTTCTTCCCATGCAAGGTTGCCTAACGCGCTAGAATCTACAGGTTCGTTTACGGTTTGAGTATATTCTCCCACAATACCATCATGCGGAAGCTCATATTTTTTGTAAATATTGCAACTGCTTGTCACTATGGCAAGTGCCATAGTGATAGCAAGTAGCGATTTATTCTTGTTGGACATAATATTCAATTAATTTTGAGGTGAATACTGTTTAATTTCTCGTTCAATATCACTGTTGTCGGTATCTTTCCACTTCATTGGAGAGAACTTCTCTTGTAGAGTTTGGAATACAACAAATAGGCATGGAACTATCAAAACTTGTAGAATCATACCGATTAGCATACCGCCTACCGCACCTGTACCTAATGCACGGTTACCATTAGCTCCAACGCCTGTAGCGAACATCATTGGTAGCAGACCGATGATAAGTGCTAAAGATGTCATCAAGATAGGGCGTAAACGTGCGGTGGCAGCGGCTACGGCTGCTCCAGAGATGCTCATACCCGTCTTGCGTCTGCCAAGTGCAAATTCAACGATAAGGATTGCGTTTTTAGCAAGAAGACCGATAAGCATGATTAGGGCAATCTTTAGATAAATATTGTTGGAGATGTCAAATATTTGGGCGAAAATGAATGTACCGAACAATCCGAATGGGATTGATAAAATCACAGCCCAAGGCAACAAGTAGCTTTCGTACTGCGCACTTAGAATCAAGAATACGAAAAGCAAGCATAGTGCGAAGATAATCGCAGTAGATGAGCTTGTATTTCCTGACTCCTCACGTGTTAAGCCTGAAAATTCATAACCATATCCTTGTGGAAGTGTTTCGGCAGCAACTTCTTGGATAGCTTTGATTGCCTCACCTGATGAATATCCGCTAGCAGGTATACCGTTTATACTGATAGAGGTGAATAGGTTGAAGCGGTTCAATAAGTCGGGACCATACACACGTTTCAGTGTTACAAAGTTGGTTATAGGTGTCATGTTGCCGTCGGCAGTACGTATTTTTACCGAATTTAGAGTTTCTGGTGATACTCTGGATTCGGGTGCTGCCTGCATCATTACACGGTATAGCTTACCGAAACGGTTGAAATTTGATACATACATACCTCCATAATACCCTTGTAGCGTGGTCATTACAGCCGATGGACTTATTCCAGCCTTTTTCGACTTAGCGACATCTACATCTACTAGGTATTGTGGATAAGTTGGGTTGAATGATGAATAAGCCATTTGTATCTCAGGGCGTTGGTTCAAAGCCGCAAGGAATTGCTGCTCAACCTCAAAGAAGCGGTTGATGTCGCCGCCTGATTTGTCTTGTAGCTGCATCTCAAAACCGTTAGATACACCATAACCGCTAATCATAGGCGGAGCAAAGAACATAATTGTTGCATCTTTGATTCTTGTGCTAGTTTTAGCGTATAGTTGATTTATGATGTTCTCGGCGCTTTCTTCGCTGCTACGCTTGTCCCAATGCTTCAATTTGATGATACTAGAGCCGTAGGTGTTTCCTTGACCTGCTATGAAACTGTAGCCTTGGATTACTGTTCGAGTGTCGATAGCTGGAATTTCAGCCAATATGGCATCAAGGCTGTCGATAACTTCTTGGGTACGTTCCTGTGATGTAGCAGGAGGCGTAGAGATCGTAGCCATTATAGTACCGGTATCTTCATTAGGAACAAGACCGGTAGGTGTAGTACTCATGAGCCATACAAGCAAACCTATTGATATTGCTACAATGGCAAATGAAAGTTTCTTCGCTTTTATGAAAAAGTTGACGATGTTTTTATATCTGCCCAATATGGTATCGTATGCGGCATTAAATCCTTTGTGGAAACGTGTTACAAATGTTTCCTTTTTGCCGTGTGAATCGGTGTGAGGTTTCAAGAATAAGGCACAAAGTGCTGGCGACAATGTCAATGCGTTGACTGCCGATAGTGCTATAGCTATAGCCATAGTAAGACCGAATTGTCGATAGAAAACACCTTCAGTACCTGGCATGAATGAAACAGGAATAAACACAAGCATCATAACAAGCGTGATAGAAACTAGAGCTGTTCCGATTTCGTTCATAGCATCTATTGATGCTTGGCGTGCCGATTGATAGCCTTCATCCAGTTTTGCATGGACGGCTTCCACCACAACTATGGCATCATCCACCACTATGGCAATTGCCAGAACGAGAGCTGCAAGTGTCAACAAGTTTAGGGAGAATCCTATAAGGTTAATGAAGAAGAACGTACCAACTAATGCAACTGGTATCGCTATTGAAGGAATGAGTGTAGAGCGGAGGTCTTGCAAGAAGATGTATACTACGATAAACACTAGAATGAACGCCTCAAACAAAGTCTTGATAACATTATGGATAGATGCTTGCAAGAATTCATCAGTGTTCAAAGGAACGCTGAATTTAAGCCCCTTAGGTAACTCTTTCTCTGCATTCTCAATAACGTCTAACACTTGGGCTATAACCTCGGTGGCATTAGAACCTGGTGACTGGAATACGATTGTTGTTACACCGTTCTTACCATTTACTAGGTTCTTGAAGGCATAGCTTAGACGACCTAGTTCCATTTTTGCTACATCTTTCAAGTATAATGTGCGTCCATCATTATCGGTGCGTATTACTATATTCTCAAAATCTTCGGGAGTAGCAAGGCGTCCCTTATATTTCATGATATATTGGAACGACTGGTTTCCTTGTTCACCGAATGCTCCTGGTGCTGCTTCGATGTTTTGTTCGGCTAGGGCAGCCATGATGTCAGTAGGCTGCAAACCGTATTGTGCCATTACATCAGGCTTCAGCCAAACACGCATAGAGTAGTCGGCACCTAGTGTGAATGCTTCTCCTACACCTGGAATACGTTTCAAAAGCGGAGCTACGTTGATTGCCATGTAATTTTCTAGGAAATCTAGGCTGTAATTTCCACTTTCGTCAGAAAGAGTTACTCCGACAAGCATAGACGTTTGTCGCTTACGAGTGATAACACCCACTTTAGTAACTTCGGCAGGTAATAGGTTCTGTGCTTGAGCTACACGGTTCTGCACGTCGATAGCAGCCATATCGGGGTCGTAGCCTTGCTTAAAGTAGATAGTAATATCGGCACTTCCGCTATTGGTTGCTGTTGAGGTCATATATGTCATGTTCAAAGCACCGTTTATCTGTTCTTCTAGTGGTGCTACTACTGAGTTCATAACAGTTTGTGCGTTAGCTCCTGTGTATGTCGTAGACACGTTAATTGTTGGAGGAGCTATGTCGGGATATTGTTCCACTGGTAGTGAAACAAGTCCTATGATACCGAGAACTACAATGAAAATTGAGATTACGGTAGAAAGTACAGGACGTTTGATGAAATTGTCTAATTTCATAGTTATTTAGTATTGGAATTTATTGTGATATAAGTTGATTTCCTATTTTTGAGCGGTTGCAATCAAAGTGCCTTCTTTCACTCTAGTGCCTACACCCTCGGTGACGATTACATCTCCTACTTTTAACCCGGATGTTACGATAAAGTTTTTACCGTCGTTAACAGGATTGATTGTGATAGGGGTAGATACTGCCTTGCTTGAATCATTCACTAAATATACGAATCTCATGTTTTGAATCTCGTAGGTTGCCTTCTGCGGAATGATGATGGCATTGTCGGCTAATTGAGGTATAAGAATGGATCCGGTAGAGCCGCTGCGAAGCATGCCGTTGGTGTTTTTGAATATAGCACGAACTGTTGCCGCTCCTGTAGCTTGATTTAGAACGCCAGAAACGGTTGAAACTTTTCCTGCCAAAGCATACTTAGAGCCGTTTGATAGACGCAAGTATACTTCAGGAATCTCGCTGATGGCTTCTTTAATACTTTTCTCTCCATTGTTAGTAAGCTCTAGAATATCTTTCTCATTGAAAGAGAAATAGGCATAGACATTGGAAATGTTTGAAACCGTTGTCAATGCCTGACCGCTAGGCCCTACTAAGGAGCCTTCACGCAATGGGATGTTTCCTACTACGCCATCGATAGGTGATGTTACATTGGCGTAGGATAGGTTCTTACGGGCGTTGATAAGTGATTCTTCGGCTTGGTTGAGGGCTGCTTTTGCTGATTCAAGAGAAAGAACTGCTGTTTGGTATTCGTAATCACTGATGATGTTTTTGTCAAAAAGTTTCTTCTTGTTTTGTGCTGTAAGTTCATGGGTGGCAACAGCACTTTTTGCCGATTCTACAGCAGCTTCGGCTGAACGAACGGTTGCTTGCAATTGCACTTGGTCTAGCACGAATAGTATTTGACCTTTATGAACTTGCTGACCTTCATCTACGCATACCTTTGTAATAAATCCTGATACTTGAGGGCGAATTTCGGTATCTTTCTCACCTTTGATTGTTGTAGGATATTCTTTTTCTAGATTCGCAGAGCCAAGGGCTATCGTCATTGTTTCTACTTGTGTAGGGGGAGCGACTTGTTGTTGACCTCCGTTTCCACCGCATGACGTAACGATTGTAGATAGAACTCCAACGCTTAACGCTTTTACGCATGTGCGAAACATTTTAATCTTTTTCATCTTTTCTAATATTATTTGTTATTTATGTTGAATTTCAATTAAAAATTTAATTAATGTCGTAGTGCTAATGTTAAGAAGTTGTTTAAAATTTTCTTATAAAATTATTTTCAGCTTCACATGACCGAAGTTTCGGATTCTTTAAGGCTCTTTTGGTTGTCTTTTTCATCAAACAGCTTGGAAATAGCCCGCTATTACCTGCGCCTTTTGCTGAAAAATC
>CAZSHA010000023.1:0-29794 GCA_964606575.1 uncultured Muribaculaceae bacterium
ACCATAGATTGCTGCACCACCGGTGATAGGACCAATAGCACCAATCTTAAATACATCTCCACCTGCTTCTGTAGAGCCACTGTTACCACATCCGGTTAAGCTGCTCAGTGCAAGTACACCTACAAGCATCATGCTAATAAATCTTTTTTTCATTTTAACGCTTTACCTCCCTAAAACCGGTTGACTCAACAATTCTTCCATTTCCTTGGGAATAATAAAAATATCATCTGGATTTTTGGGTCTTATTGCACCATACCATTTAAATCCAGGTAAATATAATTGCGATTTCTTTATCTTATATAAAGGTATACCTTTTCCTGTTACCTCAGGCCACATCTTCACTTCTTCAATCTGCTGTTTTGGTTTTAACCAAACAGTTAGGTAGCTACTTTCAGTAGTAAAAAACTTATTATACGTAGAATCGTTCTCCATAGGTAACATTCCCACCAAAACGTTTCCGTCAACTTCAAGTCTTCTCATTTCTCCTGACTCAAAATAGGCTTTCATCTTTTTTCCAGCTAATTGATTATAATATATTTCGCCTAGATGTTCAGCGACAAAAGCCGAATTAGGCAGTAAAGCATAATCAACTGTACTATCATTAAAATGAATATGTATTGTGTTTCCGAAAATTTGTCGTGCATCCGACCAAATTACTGGATGCTTAAACATCTTTAATATAGAATCTCGTTCTTCCATCGCCATTGAATCACACACCCCCTGCACATCTGATCTATAAAATCTAACATTAGGACAAGCTACCAACACTCTTAATGAATCACTATCTAAATATGTTCGTATCGTGTCACCATGCAGATATAAAGTGTCTTTCTGCGAAAATTCCCTTGCCCTAGCACGTTTTGTAGCGTAAGATCGATACTCCTTTTCATTATGATAGCCGTAATCACCGTCTAATATCGTACAATGTACCGAATCAGACAGTTCCATTCTACCAAACGCTTCACCATAGCCCTTATTCCTATCATAAAATACCGTATCGCCCGTTAGTTTCTCATTATTCTTACCAACTATTAACGAACGGTTATACAATGTTGCCTTCTCCTCTTGTGTATTATACCATCCTTTATTAGTATATATGATATTACTATCTGACACGATTGTCGTATAACCAACGATGTCAGCAATCTTGGAGTTTGTGTTATAATGCAATGTATCAGTACTCATCACATATTTTTCATTCACCAATTCCACATCGAATAAAAATTCTGCATTTTTAGTATCTGGCTCGTACTGTCCATACACAGATGATAATTCGTTTTGAGAATCAACAATCTTTCCACCTTCAAAATAGTATCCTAAATTATCAGCCATATCATAGTCTAGGCTGTCTGTAAACAATGTTACATCACGATTTTCCAAACGAACATTATAACGTAATTGAGCAACTTCATCTATACCACTATAATACAACACATCAGCATAAACAAAGAGAGTATCTCCCTGTTCCATTTTCACATTACCAAATGCGTCTAACGAATTTGTCTTTTCATAAAAATAAGCACTATCGCAATACATCCACATTCCCTCTTTTCTAAACTTCACATTACCTTTTAGCACTTGAAAATCTGGAGTTTTTTTCTCATCGGCAATCAATTTATCGGCATATTCCAAAAAGACCTTGTTTTTCTGAAATCTATCAGCCTTTGGAACTTGAGGTGCTATATTTGTTGTATTACTATTTGGGGTATTTAATTGCAATTTGCTAGGCATCTTTTTCTCTTGTGCAGACAAAAAACTATTCCACACACCATTCAAAGTAAAAATAGCCAAAAGGCACAAGATTCCAGTTAAAACCTTATGCCCTTCATTAATATTTTTTTTATTATTTTGTTTCACAATCACTTACTTTTTCAACCAACCATCATACTGGAACTCACAATTTCGCCATCCGTCTTCGATTCTTACAAAAGTTTCCTTTTGTTTCTTTTTCACCCAGTTGTCTAGTATTGATGTTTTTGTTTTTTCCTCGTACAAGGCTTTTAATGTCTGATAATCATCTTTCAGATTGGCTTTGTGTCCTTCAATACGGTTCGACAATTTTACAATTGCTACGACTTCACGATCTGTCTTAGGATCACGCATTATAAAAGGCTCTGATATTTGATTAACTTGTAACGTATCCACCACTTTAGCTATTTCTTGCGGTAGGTCACCCATTTCAAACTTTGTGGAAGACGAACCATTTTTTGTGTTAACCATTATACCCTTATTATTCCTTGAGTCTTTATCTTGCGACACATATTGAGTTGCATCTTCAAATGTGAATTTATTAGCTTCAATATCCATTTTTAATGAATCTAAACGATTTACCGCTTCTAGCAAATCTTTTTCAGATACTTTTGGCTTTAATATAATATGGCGTGTATTCACCCTATCTCCACGTTTTTCAATCAACTGAATAATATGGAATCCATATTCAGTTTCTACAATTTTTGAAACTTTCTTAGGGTCATTCAAATTAAATGCAACACTTGCATACTCAGGAACAAGTTCTCCCTTTCCCATAAAACCAAGCTCTCCGCCATGCACAGAAGAGCCGTCCTCTGAATAAAGTATAGCCAATGTAGAGAAATCACTTTCACCAGAGTTAACTTGATTAGCGTAATCTCTTAAACGTGCTTTCACGTCATCTATTTCTTGTTGCGGTATTACTGGGTTAAGTCTTATTACCTTAACCTCTACTTGCATCGGAATAAATGGAATACTATCCTCTGATAAAGAGTTATAAAACTTACGCACATCAGCAGGCGTAGGCTTAACATTTTCAGTAAGCGAACGCTGAACCTGCATAATTGTATAACGGTTTCTAGTAACTTCTATCAGTTGCTCTCTCAAATCAGGAATTGGTTTTCTGAAATATTCTTCAACTTTTTCCTTTGAGCCTAAATTAGCTATAAAATAATTGATTCTACTATCAACCTCTTGCATTACCATAGCATCTTGCACTTCAATAGTATCTATTTTAGCTTGATGCAAAAAGAGCTTATCAACTGCAAGACGTTCAGGTATAACGCAATATGGATTTCCATCAATGGGAGTTCTCTCATATTGCATCTGCATATATTGCTCCTCTATCTCTGACTTAAATATTGGCTGATCGCCAACTACCCATGCAACTTCTTCTACCACATTATTTTGTGCAATTGAATAAGAAGCTCCACCAATTAATAAACAAGCTAATGCTAATTTTAATTTCACTTTATTGATTATTTAATTAATAACAATGTTATGACTTGACCTATAGCTATTCACTATGTCAGTATGCAAATTTCTTATTTTTAATTTTAATGTCAAAACCCAATAGCAAATTTGTCATAATTCCTCGACAAAGCTAAATGATTCATGCAATAAGATTACCAAATTCAAATTTGCACTAATTATGTTACAAAATTAATATGATTTCCCGTAATTCATGGTAAAAATTTATTTAAAAGAACCCACAATTATTCGTTTTAAGCAAAAAAACTATAATTGTGGGTTACTATCCTTTATTTCACCTTTTTCATTACCTTTTTGTTTATTTTTAACGACATGCCAGATTTTAATTTATCGACCCATGCCTTTTCCAACACATTCTGATAATCTGTGGTAACCTGTCCTCTTACATCAGATGCCTCTTCTGGTTGATTGATCACCTTACCATCCAGAATAAAGCAAGTTGTATATTTATTACCAGTATCTGCTTTAGCACCACCGAATGCAAGTTCATCTATCTTAGCATTTTCACCTTTCGCCGTCAAATGCCTTTCAATTTTAATATCACGCTTGAACTTCTTATGCAACGCTGTAGCAATAGTATCTCCACCTAAATTTTGCAATTCCTTTTTAACTTCGTTCTCGATTGAATCATTCATTGAAAAGACAACCAAACCCTTAAACCTTGGTTCTTTCCATGTGGTGTATTTAGATTTATTTTTCTCAAAATATTTTTCTAAGCCTTCTTTATCTTTTCCAGCCTTATCCCATACATTACGGTTGCTAATTTCAAACAACAACATACCCTCACGATATTCGTTCAATAAATTAGCATACTCTGGATATTTTTCAGATAATGACTCTTTTTCATAGTCAAAAATCTTAGCGTTCGCTACCTGATTCAATCTATCATCAACATACTTCTTTCCAGCAGCATCTTTCAACTTCATTTTTCTATTCATCTTAGAAACGATTTCAGAAGCATATACTTTACCACCAGCAAACGAGAACGCTACCAACTTATCATTATTTAATTTATCATATACAGTTGAATCATAACCGCCAGCTGTCGTCAACAAATCAGAAACCACCTTCTCGAAATTCTTGTCAACTGCATACTTATATTCAGCCTTTAAATCATTCAATTTTGCATTTCTAATAACTTCTGCACGTTCATCTCTATTAACCTGTTCTAACAAATCTTTTTCCAGTTCCTCGTATGATTCCATTGGCTTATGAGCAACCGTTTTTATAATATGTACGCCATAATCTGCCTTATATGGAGTTGACACGTCACCAACTGGCGTATTCAACATTATCTTCTCCAACTCTGGCAACAATTGGTCACGACCTAACCATCCTAACTCACCACCCCTCTTTGAAGTTCTGCCGTCTTCAGATTCAACCTTAACAACCTCTGTAAAATCAGCTCCAGACTTTAACACTCTATAAATTGAATCCATTTTTGCATCGACTACAGCTTTTGCTGAATCACTAGCATTTCTAGGATAAAATTTCAAAAGATGCGCCACTTGATATTTACCATAAGTTGGATGTTCATCAGTTACTTTTATTATATGATAACCATATTGCGTTCTCACAACTGGAGATATTTCACCTACAGGGGTATTATATGTAGCAAATTCAAATGGATAAGGATATCTTCCTGCCCATGCAAAACCTAAATCGCCTTTTTTTCTCGCCGAATATCCATCAGATGAGAACTTCTCAGCTAATTCACCAAAATCTTCACCATTAAGAATACGATTTCTTATGCTATCCATTTTTATCTTGTTTGGATCTTGGTTTTCATCATCATGCATCAAAGGCAGCATAATATGGCTCACATGCACATTTTTCTTTAAACGCTCGTATGCTTCCTTCGCAAAAGGAATCGCATACTTATTGTTATTCAAATAAGGCTTTGCCAAATCGTTCTTATAACCTTCATATTCCTTTTTAAATGAAGCAGTCGTGTCAATTCCTGCAGCTTCAGCATCTGCCACTTTTAATTTATATACAACAAAACGGTCAACATACTCGTCAAGAGTTTCTTTTTCAATTTGCTGTTTATTGTTTTTATTATACAAATATTCAAATTCCGATAATTTGACATCCTTTCCGTTGATAGTCATCAACACTGGATCTTTCTCAGCATTTGCAAATAAAGATGTTGTAATTATAGCACCAAGTAAAAATTTATTTCTCATGATTCCTATAGGATTAAAAATATTATATCTATAATAACGGCGGATATAAATTAAAATTATATCCGCCATCATTTATTTACTAAGTTTTTTTACGTTTTCATCAAGATTTATCCCCTACTATAATTAGGCGCTTCACTTGTAATAGCGACATCATGCGGATGACTTTCTGCCACGCCAGCATTAGTGATGCGGGTAAATTGGGCCTTATGCAAAGCATCAATATTTTTCGCGCCACAATATCCCATACCAGCACGAAGTCCACCCAACATTTGATAAGCAACTTCATACAATGTACCTTTATAAGGAACTCTAGCTGCTATACCTTCTGGCACCAATTTTCTTGTGTCACTGACATTACCTTGGAAATAGCGGTCTTTAGACCCCTTTTCCATAGCCTCTAAAGAGCCCATTCCACGATATGATTTGTATTTTCTTCCGTTGAAAATAATTGTCTCACCTGGAGATTCTTCTACACCAGCAAACATACCGCCCAACATAACACTACTTCCACCAGCAGCCAATGCCTTAACAATATCACCAGAATATCTTATACCTCCGTCAGCAATCAAAGGTACTCCTGTTCCTTCCAATGCCTTTGCAACATCATAAACAGCCGAAAGTTGTGGAACTCCAATACCTGCAATAATACGAGTAGTACAAATAGAGCCTGGACCAATACCTACCTTAACACCATCAGCACCATTGTCTACTAGATACTTAGCCGCCTCACCTGTTGCTATGTTTCCAACAACGACATCAATGCTTGGGAATGAAGCCTTTACTTCTCTTAGCACTCCAACAACACCCTTACTATGACCATGCGCAGTGTCTATAACAATAGCATCTACGCCAGCCTTAACCAACGCTTCCGCTCTAAGTAGGCTATCACCTGTAACACCAATACCAGCCGCTACACGCAATCGACCATATGAATCCTTACATGCGTTAGGTTTATCCTTAGCTTTTGTTATATCCTTATATGTAACAAGACCTATTAATTTTCCATCTTTGTCAATAACAGGAAGTTTTTCAATCTTATGATTTTGTAGAATTTCAGCAGCTTCTTCCAAATTAGTAGATTGAGTAGTGGTAACTATATTTTCCTTGGTCATCACCTCATCAATTCTTCTATTTAGATTTTTCTCAAATCTCAAATCTCGGTTTGTCACAATTCCAACTAGATTCATTTCACCGTCAACCACTGGTATACCACCAATTCGATACTCTTTCATCATATTTAGAGCATCCGATACGGTAGAACCTATTTTAATTGTCACAGGGTCATAAATCATACCGTTCTCAGCACGTTTAACAGTGTGAACTTGACGAGCTTGTTCCTCAATGCTCATATTCTTGTGAATAACACCTATACCTCCTTCACGAGCAATAGCGATAGCAAGCTGTGATTCAGTAACAGTGTCCATAGCTGCAGACACCAATGGAACATTCAAACTTATGTTTCTTGAGAACTTTGTTGATAAATCAACACTATTTGGCAAAACCTCAGAATAGGCTGGAATTAGGAGGACATCATCGAATGTTAGTCCGTCCATTTTTACACGATCAGCAATAAATGACATAAACAGATAGTTTAAATTTTATTGCATGCAAAATTAATTATTTTTTCTTAATCAAACAACACAAAAAATAATTTACTTTTAAAAAAAATTCAAATCACACAGGCTTCACATGATTTTAATCAATTACCCATTTCTGACAAGAATTTGATTCTTATTAACCTTATCTCATCTTCTGTGTAATCCCCGCCTAACTCCTCCACAGCCATCTCCAGATCATCACTTTCACTTTCTTTAAAATATTCAAATATATCTTCTTGACGATCTTCATCCATTATCTCATTCAAGAAATAATCGATGTTGATTCTTGTGCCTGAATATACAATAGCCTCGACTTCATCCAATATTTCGTAAAATTCTAGTCCTTTTGACACAGCCAATTCATCTAAAGCAATTTTTCTATCAATACCCTGTATTATAGATATTTTCAATTTACTCTTATTTGCAACCGTTCTTACCCTTAAATCCTCTGGTCGCTCAATCTCGTTTTCTTCAACATGTCGTTTTATAAGTTCTACGAACTCCACACCATATCTTTTAGCCTTTCCAGCACCTACACCAGGAATATTCTGTAATTCTTCTAAGCTAATAGGATAAGTTGTTGCCATAGCTTCTAGAGAAGGATCTTGGAAAATAACATAAGGAGGTAATGTGTACTTTTTCGCAATCTTTTTACGCAAGTCTTTCAGCATCGAATACAATTCAGGATCAACTGCACAAGATGCACCACCTTTTATATTAACAACATCACTTTCTTCATCAAATGTGTTATCCTCTACTATTTTAAACGAAGATGGTTTTACTAAGAACGATTTGCCAGAATCCGTTATTCTGAGTAAACCGTAATTTTCTATATCACGTTCAATATATCCAGCTATTATTGCTTGCCTTATAACAGCATTCAGTGTTTTCTCATCAACATCATCTTTGCACCCGAACACGTCTAGTTCTTGATGTTTATAAAGTTTGACATCATTAGACATTCTGCCTCTCATTACATCAATCACATGACCGACTTTAAATTTTTCTTTTAATGCAATGATTGTTTCTATGACAGCACACAATTCATCTTTTGCCTCTACTTGTTTCTTTGGATTCAAGCAGTTATCACAATTACCGCAATTATCTTCACTATATTCTTCACCAAAATAGTGCAACAACGTCTTTCTTCTACATACTGAAGATTCTGCGTAAGAGGCTGTTTCTAACAACAATTGCTTTCCGATTTCTTGCTCTGCGATAGGTTTTCCTTGCATAAACTTTTCCAGTTTCTGCAAATCCTTATTAGTATAAAATGTAATGCATTGCCCTTCACCTCCGTCACGCCCAGCTCTACCAGTTTCTTGATAATAACCCTCTAGACTTTTAGGGATATCGTAATGTATAACATATCTCACGTCTGGTTTATCAATTCCCATACCGAATGCAATAGTAGCAACTATAACATCCACCTTCTCTAGTAAAAAGGCATCTTGGTTTTCTGTACGTTTCGCCCCATCCATACCAGCATGATACGGAAGAGCATTAATGTTGTTAACTTGCAACATTTCGGCAAGTTCTTCAACTTTCTTGCGGCTCAAGCAATATATAATTCCTGATTTACCTTCTTGGGACTTTATATATTTAATTATATCCCTATCGACATTTGCAGTCTTTGGTCTAACCTCATAATATAAATTGGCACGGTTGAAAGAAGACTTAAACACCTTAGCATTAACCATTCCTAAATTCTTCTGTATATCATGCTGTACCTTAGGAGTTGCTGTCGCTGTCAATGCTATTACTGGCCTTTCACCTATTTCGTTGATTATAGGGCGTATTTTCCTATATTCTGGGCGAAAATCATGTCCCCACTCCGAAATACAATGAGCCTCGTCAACTGCATAAAACGATATTTTTATAGCACGTAAAAAATCAATATTCTCTTCTTTTGTTAAAGATTCGGGAGCTACATATAGCAATTTCGTTTTACCCGACAACACATCTTCTTTCACCTGATCTATTGCCTGCTTATTTAACGATGAGTTAAGGAAATGCGCTATACCGTCTTGTTCACTGAAATGTCGCATAGCATCAACTTGGTTCTTCATTAAGGCAATCAATGGGGAAATCACAATAGCTGTTCCATCCATTATTAAGGATGGCAACTGGTAGCATAATGACTTTCCGCCTCCTGTGGGCATCAGAACAAAGGTGTCATACTCATTCAAGAGGTTTTCCATTATAGCTTCTTGATTACCTTTAAATGAGTCGAACCCGAAGTTCTTTTTCAATTCCAATGCCAATATTTCCTTTTTGCTTGCCATAAGAAGTAGTTTATGCTATTTTTCATGAATTATTGCATTAACAAATTTACTAATCTATTTTTAATGTTCCAAATAATTATCAATTAAATTCTTTTGCCATTTCAAAATTAGCTTTCGTCAATTGCTCATTAGCATACTCTTTTGTTACAACAAATTGACCATTACCATTTGATGGCGATTCAAACATAGCATCTATCATTATTGTTTCTACGATAGAACGAAGTCCTCTAGCACCTAGCTTATATTCTATCGCCTTGTCGACCACAAACTCAAGTACATCTTTCTCAAACGTTAATTCAACTCCGTCCATTTCAAACAACTTTTTATATTGTTTCACTATTGCATTTTTAGGCTCAGTCAATATACGCAATAACGCATCTCTAGACAATGGCTCTAAATTGGTCAATATTGGAAGACGACCTATTATTTCAGGAATCAAACCATAAGACTTCAAATCTTGAGGTGCAACATAATGCAACAATCGTTCTCTATCCACACGTTGCTGCGCCGCATTTTTGCCATAGCCTACAACATGTTGATTTAGGCGTAACGCAATCTTCCGTTCGATACCTTCAAATGCTCCACCACATATAAATAATATATTTTTAGTATCAACAGGTATCATCTTCTGATCAGGATGCTTTCTACCTCCTTGTGGAGGAACGTTAACCACAGAACCTTCCAACAGCTTCAACAAGCCTTGTTGAACGCCCTCGCCGCTCACATCACGCGTAATCGACGGATTATCTCCTTTTCTCGCTATCTTGTCTATTTCATCTATGAACACAATGCCTCTTTCAGCCTGTTTAACATCGTAGTCACATGCTTGAAGCAAGCGCGTAAGCAAACTTTCTATATCTTCACCTACATATCCCGCTTCAGTCAAAACTGTAGCATCTACAATTGTAAAGGGAACTTTCAGTAATTTCGCTATTGATTTAGCTAACAAAGTTTTACCAGTACCCGTAGGCCCTACAATTATAATATTGGACTTTTCAATCTCAACATCATCTTCTATATTCTGAGCTAGACGTTTATAATGATTATAAACAGCTACTGAGAGGTAACGTTTTGCCGTTTCTTGCCCTATTACATACTGATCTAAATACGCCAAAATATCCTTAGGTTTTGGAACATCTGACAATTCAATAGAAGCAGCCTTGCTAGCCCTCTCTTTCTTCAAGTACTCTTCAGCTAGCTCATTAGCACGCTCGGCACATTCATTGCAAATGCAACCTTCAGCACCTGGCATCAGCAGTTCAACTGAAGTGGCTGTCCTTCCACAAAAACTGCAATGCATTTCACTATTCTTCTTTGACATTATGACCTATTTTACTCGTTCCAACACCTTATCAATCATTCCATATTCAACAGCTTCGGCTGATGTCATCCAATAATCACGATCAGAGTCAGCTTCCACCTTCTCAAAAGGTTGTCCAGAATGTGCAGATATTACTTCATAAAGTTCTTTTTTCAACTTCAAAATTTCACGTGCTGTGATTTCAATGTCTGATGCTTGACCTTGCGCACCACCCATAGGTTGATGAATCATGACACGTGAATGTTTTAACGCAAAACGCTTGCCTTTCTCACCAGCAACAAGTAAAACAGAAGCCATAGAAGCCGCCATACCAGTACATATTGTAGACACATCACTGGATATGTATTGCATAGTATCATAAATACCTAAACCGGCATATACCATACCACCAGGTGAATTAATATAAATTGAAACATCTTTGCCCGGATCTGAAGAGTCTAAGTATAACAATTGGGCTTGTATCACATTGGCTATATAATCATCTATCTGCGATCCTAAAAATATTATTCTATCCATCATCAAACGTGAGAACACATCCATCTGCGCCACATTCAATTTTCTCTCCTCTATAATTGTAGGTGATATATAGCTACTATCAAATATTTGACCAGTCTTGCTAGCATATTGATCTAGCGCAAGACCATTCATTCCTAAATGCTTTACAGCATAATCTCTAAAATCGTTCTTCATTTATAGTCAAAAATTATACTTATTAGTGATTTTATTTCAAAGATATAATTTTTTCCACAATTTTAAAAGAAGTCGTCAGATATATTTTGTTTTATTCTTCAACAGAACAGCACTTTCATAAAAAACAATCACGACAGACTTTATGCCTGCCGTGATTTCTACTCATCATACAATAATAAATATCACACTAGTAATATCCCCTTATAATTCCACGCTTAGAGTTTCTTACAAACATTATAATCTCATCACGTTCTTTGCTAGCTGGCAATTCTGCTTCTATACGGTCTAACGCATCTGAATTATTCAAGCCTGACAAATACAAATAACGATATATTTCTTGTATCTCGCTAATTTGCTCGTTAGTAAAACCACGTCTACGCAAACCTATTGAATTGATTCCAGCGTATGATACAGGAAGACGGCCAGCTTTTATATATGGCGGTATATCCTTATTAACTAAAGATCCTCCCTGTAACATCACATGTGCCCCTATATGAGTAAACTGGTGTATTAACGCTCCACCACCTATAACGGCATTATCGTCGATTACAACCTCACCAGCCACTTGCACAGAATTAGACATAATTACATTATCACCTATAACGCAATCGTGTGCCACGTGACAATAAGCCATAATCAAGCAGTTGCTTCCGACTACAGTCTTTCCTTTAGATGCAGTTCCTCTATTTATTGTAACACATTCCCTAATAGTAGTGTTATCACCTATTATCGCAACAGTTTCCTCACCTTTAAATTTCAAGTCTTGAGGTACGCCAGATATTACAGCACCCGAACATATTGTACAGTTCTTACCAATTCTCGCACCTTCCAAAATAGTCACATTGCTACCTATTCTTGTACCTTCACCGATTACAACATTCTGGTCAATCGTAACAAATGGGTCGATAACAACATTAGATGCAATCTTCGCTGCCGGATGCACGTATGCTAATGGTTGTTTCATAATCAATTTATTTTCAGTTTTATAATCTATTTATTTTTCACGATTTGTGCCATAAACTCAGCCTCTGATACGATTTTCTCACCGACAAACGCATAACCCTTCATAACAGCACAGCCCCTACGCATCTCTGTCATCAACGACAAATGGAATATCAACGTGTCGCCAGGTACAACCTTTTGACGGAATTTTACATTGTCTATTTTCATAAAATATGTAGAATACTTTTCAGGGTCATCAACCGTGCTCAACACAAGCAGACCTCCTACTTGAGCCATCGCCTCAACTTGCAGCACACCTGGCATTACCGGTTCTTGAGGGAAATGACCTTGAAAAAATGGTTCATTACCCGACACATTCTTAACACCTACGATATGCACATCATCTTTTTCGATAACCTTATCAACCAACAAAAATGGATAACGGTGTGGTAACAATTCACGGATTCTATTTACATCCATCAATGGTGCTACATTAGGATTATATATAGGAGCTTGAATGTCTTGACGTTTCAATTCTCGGCGAACCTTCTTTGAGAATGTGGTATTCAAAGTGTGTCCTGGACGAACAACAATTATGCGACCTTTTAAAGGTCTTCCGATTAATGCGATATCACCCAACACATCAAGCAACTTGTGTCTTGCAGGTTCATTGTCATATACAAGAGGCCTATTATTGATATAACCCAACTCACTTACATTCTTATGAGGAACACCCATCAAATCAGCCAATTTATCCAATGTTCCTTGTGTCATAGGTGAATCGTATATCACAATAGCATTATCTAAATCACCGCCCTTTATTAAATTATTATTAACTAGTGGTTCTACCTCACGAACAAATACAAATGTACGACTTGCCGCAATTTCATCTTTGAATTTTTCAAGATTGTTCAACATCGCAAATTGATTAGGCAACACAGGCGATTTGAACTCAATCATTGTTTCAATAGAAAAATCATCATCAGGTAAAGCAATCAAAGAAGCACCTGTATTCTCATCTACCACTTCCATCTTTTGCTTTACAATATAATAATCTTTTTCTTCTGTCTGCTCTTCAAAGCCAACATCCTCTATTTTTTCAGCGTATTCAATTGCACTACCGTCCAAAATAGGAAGTTCTGGTGCATCTACTTCAATCAAGCAGTTATCAATACCTGCGGCATACAATGCAGCCAAGGCATGCTCGATAGTGCTTACCCTCACATCACCTTTAGCAATTACTGTACCTCTTTGAGTTTCAATCACGTTTTCTGCAACAGCATCAATAACTGGTGCATCAGGCAAATCTACACGCTTTACCTTATAACCATGTCCGCTAGGAGCAGGATTGAATGTTGCATTAATCGACAACCCTGTGTGCAATCCTTTTCCACTTACACTAAAAGAAGATCTAATTGTACGTTGTTTCATATATCTGTTTTTTTACTTATTTTCTAATTCTTTCTGCATTTCTGCGATTTGCCTCTTTAACGTTTGCAACTCGGCACTCATTCTACCAAGATTTTTCACATAAGCGACTTGTTTAGCAAAATCAACATGTTTTACAGCTGGATATCCCATCAAAATATTATTATCACCCACGCTTTTCGGTATTCCTGATTGGGCTCCAAATTGATTGTTGTTTCCAACTGTTATATGACCGGCAAAGCCACATTGTCCTCCTATCATATTATGGCTACCTATCTTTGCCGAACCAGCTATACCAGCTTGTGCTGCTACAACCGTATGCTCTCCGACTTCGACATTATGAGCTATCTGTATAAGATTATCAAGTTTAACACCTTTCTTCACAATGGTACTTCCCATCGTCGCACGGTCAATTGTCGTATTTGCACCAATCTCCACATCATCTTCTATTATGACATTTCCAATTTGTGCAATTTTTTTATACGTGCCGTTTTCGGGGGCAAATCCAAACCCATCACCACCAACAACTACACCAGAATGTAATATACAATTGTTTCCAACAACACAATCATGATAAATTTTCACGCCCGGATATAAAATGGCATTGTCACCTACAACAACATTATCACCTATATAGCATTGTGGATATATCTTTACATTCTTACCAATTTTAGAACCATTTGCCAAATATGTAAATGCACCTAGATAAATATCATCAGGAACTTCAACACCATCGGCAACATAAACTGGTTGTTCAACGCCTTTTTTTTGTTGTTGCATTCCGCTGACCATATTTAAAAGCTGTGCGATTGCAGCATACGGGTCTTCTACACGTATCAATGTAGTTTTCATTGGACGTTCGGCAACGAAATCTTTTCTAACCAATACTACTGAAGCTTCGGTGTCATATATAAAATGCTCGTATTTAGGATTAGCTAAAAAAGTAAGACAACCAGCTTTGCCCTCTTCTATTTTAGAATAATTATTTATTTTAATATTGGCATCGCCTTCCACAACACCATTTACAAGGGCAGCAATTTGCCCCACAGTTATTTCCATATTTCTGTAAATTTACAATATCTTGCAAAATTGCAAAAAATGAATGAGTTAAGCAACTCATTCAGCTATTTTTTAAAAAAGAGAATCTAAATAATTACGCTACCCACATCAAAATTGGTGTGAAAGACAGCAATAAAACCCACACAGCTCCTAGAACTAAAAAACAGAGCGAAATTAATTTAAGTAATTCTCTAGAATCCTTTTTTCTCCTATTCAAAAATTGCGAATACATAAAACAGAATGCCGCCATGAAAAACATGAAATCGTCTATAATGCCAAACATCGGTCCATCATAATCCAAAGGCATTATTATATATACAATCGACAAAACAATCAATATAACCGACAAGATTCTAAGCCCTGAATCCCCGCCCTTATTAGTAATGGTCACTTCTTCAACAACTTGTTTAGGATTTTTTATCACAGCCATCATGTAATTTGTTATTTTGCTATTTTTGAGGAAGTATCTCAATCCAATAACCATCTGGATCCTCAATAAAATAAAGTCCCATATCGGTATTCTCATAACACACAACACCTAGTTCCTTATGATAAGCCCTTATCTCGTCATAATCTCCAGCCATTCTCATACATAAGTGAAATTCACACTCTCCTAAATCATATTTTTGCGGATGGTCTTTCAGCCAAGTCAGTTCAAGCAAAAAGTTAGATACACGCTCTTTCATATATACCAACACAAAAGAACCGTCTTTTGCCTCTTTCTTATGGCTAACTTCCAATCCTAAGGCCTTCTTATAAAATTCGATACTTTTTTCTAAATCGGACACATTAAAATTAAAATGGTCAAATCTCGCTTTCAATTCCATACACATCACTTTATTTGTTTTATAGCGTTATTTTTTCTCCATCTCGCAAACACACATACTCACCATAGGCATCATTTTTATACACATCAAAATCGCATGATTTATTCCACATACCCCATGTGTGCATCGGTATAAACTTCTTCACATCAAACTCATGCACAAATTGCCTAGCACCACGTGAATAATCACCTTGCATCCTCGCATCAACTGGAAACATCGCCACATCCAACACGCTAACATATCTTTTCAAATCACGTAATATGGCTAAAAACGAACTTTCTGCCATCTTCTTTTCTTTCTCAGTAGACTCTCCGTCCCATCTCCAGTTGTTCAAGTCGCCTGCGTGAAAAACTTGTTTACCCTGCAAATTTAATAAAAAAGAAATTCCCACATCAGTTGAGCCAAACGCCATGATAGATAAATTCTCATCAAGAAACGATTCTCCTTTCTTCAAAAAATAGATAGAATCTAATGTTTCACCATCACACAACTTCTTTAATTTCTTTTTTATATCATTTGATAGTATATATGTGATATTATTAAACGACTTATTCCATCCTAACACTTCATGATTAAAATGGTCAGTGTGGCTATGCGAAGAAAGCACATATATAGCTTTGGAATCGGACAATATTTCCTTAACAACGTTTTCAGTATCTTTATAGTAATCTATAATAACTGAATAATTCTCGGTCTTTATAGCAAAACCACTATGATGTATACTAATCAATTCCATATTTATCATGCCAGTCTTCTAACATCATCCAACCCTTTTGAAAGTAATTTTGTTTAAAATCTCTTTCTTTTAAGAGTTTTCTATTCCACAAAACAACATCTATATCTATAGGTATAACACCTTTTGATTCTGGAGTACGTCCACATTCTTGCTCATACTTCTTTGTCATTGCTTTGAACTCATCGTACTCAATGTTTGTTTTCCCAATAGCAACAGCATTTAAGTAGTCATTATCCACACCATTTAATGCTGGTGTTTTATAGGCATCGGAAGCAAACGCGTTATTCAGGATAGTTCCCAACCAATCAACACACAATCTAACACGTTTGATGCAATCAGCACTATTACTACCTATTGACAAAACGACAAAATTACTCATAAATCTTTCATTGTTAAAGCAATTCTATTTCTACTAGTATCAACTGATACTACCTTTACTCTCACATGCTGGTTCAGTTTCACTATCTCTGTCGGGGATGTAACACGACGCTTTGACAATTCTGATATATGCACTAAACCATTTACATGTACGCCGACATCAACAAACGCACCAAACTGCGTTACATTTATTACAATGCCATTTAGCACCATATCAACCCTTAAATCATGAATGTCTTTAACGTTTTCGTCAAACTTGAACTCATCCACACCTATTCTCGGATCACGACCTGGTTTTTCCAATTCTTTCAATATATCTAATATTGTAGGTTCGCCCACGTCACCACCTATATACCTCTTCACATCAATCAATTTTCGCTTTTTTTCATCCTTAATCAAATCATATACAGTACAACAGCAATCTTTTGCCATTTGCTCTACCAACTTATATCTTTCGGGATGGACAGCAGAATTATCTAATGGATTTTCACTTTCTGGAATTCTCAAGAAACCAGCTGATTGTTGGAATGCTTTAGCCCCAAAACGTGGAACATTCATTACATCTTTCCGTTGTTTGAACGCACCGTTTTGAGTTCTGTAATCTACTATATTCTGAGCCAATTGAGATCCAACACCAGCTACGTAAGTCAACAATTCCTTTGATGCCGTATTTAGATTGACGCCTACACTATTTACACAGCTTTCGACCGTGAATGACAAAGCTTCTTTTAATTTGGCTTGGTCAACATCATGCTGATATTGCCCTACTCCTATTGACTTGGGGTCTATCTTCACCAATTCGGCCAATGGATCAAGTAACCTACGCCCTATAGAAACCGCACCTCGCACGGTAACGTCTATATCAGGAAATTCTTCACGTGCAATCTCCGATGCAGAATATATAGATGCACCGCTCTCATTAACAACATACACCTTAACTTCCTTACCAAATTGTATCGAGTTCAAAAAACTCTCGGTTTCCCTGCTGGCAGTACCATTACCGACTGCAATTGCATCTATTTGATACCTTTTTACTAATTCCTTTATCTTATTAGTCGAACCTGTTATGTCATTTTTTGGCAATGTCGGGTATATAACATCATTATGTAACAATGCTCCTTGCTCATCTAAACACACCACCTTACACCCAGTCCTAAATCCAGGATCTATACCGAGCACACGCTTCTTTCCCAGTGGAGAAGCGAACAACAGTTGTCGCAAATTTTGGGCAAAAGTGTCTATCGCTACTTTATCCGCTATCAACTTGGCTTTGTTAATAGTTTCTGTTTCAATTGACGGTTTGATAAGACGTTTGTAAGAGTCAGCCACAGCTTCGCCCACTAGTATTGAGGATGCATTGCCAGCCCAAGCTATCATCTTTTTAATCTTTTCTATGGCATCATTATCATCTATTGTTAGCTGCACCTTTAGATAGCCTTCTTTCTCTCCACGCAACATAGCAAGAAGCCTATGCGAAGCACAACGTTTTAGCTCTACCGAAACTTTAAAATAATTGCTGTATTTGACACCTTCTTGCTCTTTGCCTTTAATCACTCTAGATTCTATAACCGCCGTCCTGTTATATATGGATCGAACCTTGCACCTCACCGAGCTGTTCTCAGAAATCAATTCAGCCACTATATCTTTAGCACCTTGTATCGCATCGCCTATGCTAGTCACATTATTATTGACATACTTACTTGCAATACTTTCAATATCATCCCTACGCTGTGACATTATTATCTTTGCCAGCGGTTCTAAGCCATACCCCCTCGCTATCTCAGCTTTTGTCTGTTTTTTAGGTTTGTATGGCAAGTATATATCCTCAAGCTCTATTGCATCCCAACAATCTTCAATTCTAAATTTCAAGTCGCCACTCAAATTTCCCGAATTTTCTATTGCCTTCAACACATATTCCTTACGTTTTACGAAATTCTTTAAGGATGTATTTTTTTCATTTATCGCTTGCACCTGCACCTCGTCAAGTCCGCCAGTCAATTCTTTACGGTAACGGCTTATGTATGGTATTTTCCAACCACTGTCAAGCAATTTTGCTGTTTGTGCCACTTGCCACACTGGTATGCCCACTTCACGAGATAATACTGTCACAAACGTATTCTCACTCATCAAATCTTCTTTTTAATGTTATCAACGTTATTTCAGGATTTGCACCTATACGCATAGGAACACCCACAAATCCTAAGCCCTTGTTGACATATAGTTTTTGATTATCTCTTTCATACAATCCACCCCATTCATCGTATCGCAGTTCTGCTGGTGACCAAGTGAAGCCACAAATGTCAATAACGACCTGCATTGCGTGTGTATGTCCTGCAAGCATCAAATCAATATTTGAATTAGGTAAAACCTCCCCTCTCCAATGCACAGGGTTATGCGACATTAAAATTTTAAACTTATCATCATTCAACGAAGAATAAGCATCACCAAGCTTACCGTATTTTGGGAAAGGATAATCACCCCAATTTTCTACACCTATTAAAACTATGCTGTCACCATCGCATCCTATAACAGCATGTTCATTATTAAGCATATTCCAACCACATTCTGCTTGAAAGTCTTTCAAAGCCTTAAGATTTTCTGCTTTCGCTTCAGGCGAACTCCACTCATAATAATCGCCATAGTCATGATTGCCCAAAACTGACCACACGCCATATTTCGTTCTAAATCCCGACAATTGAGGCTTAAATCTCACAGCTTCCGTAGCTAGGCTATTCACCAAATCACCTGTAAATAGCACCAAATCTGGATTAGTAGAATTTACCATATCGACGACATCTGACACAAAACTGCTCTTATCTCCAAATGAGCCTAGATGAAAATCCGATAATTGCACAACCTTCAATCCGTCAAATTCATTAGGTAAGCGTTCACATTCAACAATCACTTCTGTTATCACTGGAGTCCTAACGGTTATAATCGAGCCATACAGCATAACGCAAAGAATTGTACATCCAATTATTACACCAACGATATTGAATGTTTTCTTTAAGCCGCAAATGCATGACGATGTTTTCTTCACAAAAAGAGCTGGGAACTTGCCAATAGCAGATATTAGTACAACAACCAATTTGGATATGAACAAAGTACATATCACGAATAGCAAACACATAATTGACAAGAAACTGTCACCGCTAAAGAATTTCCACGGCAAACAGACCACAGCCAAGCTCAACAGAATAATAGTGCCAGCTACCGTCATATATGTGTAGGTAGCGGCACGTGATTTCAATTTCTTTATTTCAACAAATAAATAAAAATCAAGCAATAGATTAACCACTAGGACTATTATAAGAATCATTTTTATCCCCATAATGCATCATTTTGGCTATCACTATTGTACAGCTATTGATTTCAACTTGTTCTTTAAAGGATTAGAATACATTGTGAAAATCATTGATCTCATGTATTCCCAATCATCTTCATCGTATACAACATCAACCCTATCCAATTGGCACTCCACATATTTAACGAAAGCAGCTTTTTCTTCGTCAGTATAATTTTTGCCAGCGAAACGATTCTCTCCACTAGCTATATCATAAGCGATATAGTTGCATGGATAAATCTTATAACAGCTATGGATAGACTTGTCAATCTCAGTTCTTACCATATTCAAAAGCTCTGAACGGTCAATATCTGGAGATACTTGATCTAATTTCAAGTTCACACACGGAGCAATCTCAAAATGCACATGACCTTTAAATCCCATTATTCCCGTCTTCATGCTCAATAAATCATCGCTTTGCGATTTTTTGAAACATGGATTCTTCTTCCTCAACAGAAATTCTTTAGCTTTCAAATAATCATTCGGATCATACTCATAGCTTATTGACAAAGGCAATAAGTTCAGTTCCTTAATGCGCGAATAGAAAGACTTCTCGCTTCCGCCCATTCCAAGCATTTTAAGCAAACTTTCTTGCGTGCGGTCGTCGCTGTCCTTAGCACGTCCTTCTCTTTGTGCAATCCACACCGATTGGTTCTTTTGCGACAAAGCGAAATGTACGTAATTAGACAATTGCATAGCACCTTCCAAACGCTGGTGGCTTGTCAAATCACGTTTCACGATAAAATTCTTGTTCAATCTCACAAGAACCGAAATCCAATCATATATAAGCAAGTTGTTACCTATCGCGATCTCTGTGGTAGGTCTGCCGGCATTTATCATGTTCAAGTTCAGGAAAGAAGCATCTAATACTATATCACGATGATTAGATATAAACGTATAAGACTTTCCCATCTCGTAATTTTCTATGCCACCCATAGTCAAGCCGTTTGTGGTCTTCTTAACAAGCATCTCCAAATACGGCTTCATGATTTCTACCTGGAAATCATCCTTACCCTTTAGCGACAACAATTTTTCTTTTAACACATCATAATCAACATCAGGCATCGCATATTCTACAACGCTTTTAAACATTGGCACTTCTACCAGATATGCCATTTGTGAATGAAATTCGCTATCGGTGAAAGGTCGCACGTCAGCAAATTCTTCTGGAATTTTAATTTCACTGGTAATCATAAAAATTTCTCAACAATTACATCTCCTTATCAAAGGTAATACAATTTATTTAATTAAATCGTCATTTAACAGATATTAGATTTTATCTTGCGTATGTTGAGGCATAATCTCGCCATTTATTCATCAAATTCACCATATCTTGCGGAACCTCGCTGTCGAAATCCATCGGCACGCCTTTTGTCGGGTGAACGAAACCCAAAGTTTTTGCATGTAGTGCCTGACGTGGGCAGATATTAAAGCAATTCTGCACAAATTGTGAGTATTTTGCCGATGTCGTGCCTCTCAACACCTTGTCGCCACCATATCTGGCATCGCTAAACAACGGATGTCCTATATGTTTCATGTGAACCCTAATCTGGTGTGTCCTGCCTGTTTCCAACTGGCATCTTACAACTGCCACATGACACAAATTCTCAATAGTATGATAATGAGTCACCGCATGTTTTCCCATATCGCCATCGGGAAACACCGTCATCTGCAACCGGTCTTTCAAACTGCGACCTATATTGCCTGTCACAGTTCCGTTCGTCGACTCCATTTCACCCCACACCACAGCCACATATTGGCGTTTTGTGGTCTTGTCGAAGAATTGCTTTCCTAAATGAGTTTTTGCATGTGGCGTTTTAGCAATCACAAGAAGCCCCGAAGTATCTTTGTCAATCCTATGCACAAGTCCCATGCGAGGGTCGTTTACGTCATAATCAGGATTATCCTTGAAATGATAAGCCAACGCATTAACCAGCGTACCCGAATAATTGCCATGACCAGGATGCACCACCAACCCCGCCGGCTTGTTCACCACAAGCAACTGGTCATCTTCATAAACTATATCGATTGGAATATCCTCGGGTATAATCTCATTGTCATATCTAGGTCGATCCATCACGATGCTTATCTCATCGTGAGGCTTAACCCTATAATTAGACTTCACAGCCTTGCCGTTCACCAAGATACATTGAGCTTCTGCCGCCTGCTGTATACGGTTTCTCGACGTATTTGCTATTCTTGCTGTCAAAAACTTGTCGATACGCAATAGCGACTGGCTCTTGTCAGCCACAAAATGATAATGCTCCCACAAGTCCTTGCCGTCTAAGGTTATATCGGGCGTAAAATCGTCCAACTCATTGGCATAGTCAGCAAAGTTGTCTTCAAAATCCACTATTATAGAAATTTAGATTAATACCTCTCGTAATCTCTCACTCCGTTTCAAATTCGGTTTCACTAGCACTTTCTTGCAGAAAAGAATCAAGTTCATCCATCACATCCATTACTGAATCGCTTTCAGCCTCCTCCAAACCGTTACCTATGGTTATTTCAATCTTCGACGACAATGGCAGGCGTGTACCAGCTTCCACTTCTACTCCGTTCACTTTCACGCCTAAGATTAGCTCTTTATACGGTGATGACACCGACACCACTTTAACATCCTTGAAGCCCATACCCTCAAGCATAGAAATTCCCTGCCTATACGACATGTCTACTATCTGCGGCAACATCACCACGCGAGGATATTTAGCATTCATTGTCAAATACACAGTCCTCAAAGGCTTCACCTTCGCATTTGCCTTAGGCTCTTGCTCTATAATCGTCCCGGGCTTGTAGGTGTCACTGTAGGCAGAGTCGGTTACTTCGCACTTAAATCCGCTCTTGTGCAGCACCTTCATAGCCTCTTCCAGCTGCAAGCCCTTCACGTTAGGCATTGTTTTAAACTCACCGTGCCCTGTGAACACGTCAATCATAGCTAATGTGGCATAGGCTAACACCAAGAATGTCACTACAATGAGCAACAAGTGAAACAAAATAGGATGATTCTTGGCAAATCCTTTCAAGTTATCTTTATTCACGATAGTTCTCTCTTTAATTTATTTATAGCACCTTTCACCCGTTCACAACAAGCGATAAGCAAGACAAAGTAACGAATTTTATTTCATATAGGCAATATCTCTCAGCATCTACACGCTATCACTGAATCATAATATCATGCTATCTGAAAGAAACGATAAAAGCAGGCTCATCGCATCTATGCACAATAAGCCTGCCCTTTAACTTCATCTAACCCAATGTATATGATTACATTTCGATATTTTCCTTTTCTTTCGAAGGATTTCTAAAATAGATTTTACCGTCCTCATATTCTTGTTCAGCAATAAGAGTAGGCTTTGGCAACTTCTCATAGTAGCGAGAAATCTCTATTTGCTCTCGATTCTCCGAAATCTCCTCCAAATTATCGTTCATTGATGCGAATTCTTGCAACTTCTTTTCCAAATCATGCTTCATTTCTACCGAGATTTGGTTAGCTCGCTTTGCAATCACACACACAGTTTCATAGATATTACCAGTTTGCTCCGACATTTCTATCAAGTCGCGAGTCACTGTATTAAGTGGCGCATTACTCTTCTTGTAATCCATTTTTATTTAATGTTTATATTAGTCTTTAACGTATTTTTTCGCTATCATAAATATATTGTCGGCTTCCTTACGGTTATCGCTTTGCGGATAGTCGTTTATGAACGAATAGTATTCGTCAATCACATCACGGAAACGGTCAGCTTTCTTTATATCCACACTCTGGTCAGCCTCTTGGAAACGTGCCTTTAATATCAGCAATTCCAGTTCTTCCTTATATTTACTGTAAGGATAATCCTTGATTGCGTTCTTCGCAACGATAACAGCCGACTCATAGTTGTTACCCATATAGTTGCCCATATTATAATATAATTGGGCGTTCTGCAATTCTTTCAGCACCAATTTGTCTTGCAACTCGAAAATTGCGCTTTGTGCAATCGAGGCCTTATCGCTTTTCGGGAAATAATCCAAGAAATTTTGTAGTTCTTCTATCGCTTTATAAGTTCCAGTCTGGTCAAGCTGAGGTTCTGGCGAATCCAAATAATATCCATAACCCGCATAGAAACGAGCCAACTCGGTATATTGTCCCTTTGGATAATGTTGGTAGTAAGTCTTGAAATATGAGCCAGAATTCAAGTAATCTCTATTCTCATAATGGCTTAGTCCCAATAGATATAATGACTCCTCAGCATTGGCTGTTCCTTTAAACACAGTTACTAAATCGGCTAGAATAGTAGTGGCTTGTCCGTACTTCTTTTTCTCAAACGCCTTTTTAGCATACTCATATTTATAATTGTTGTCGGTGCTTTTCAACACTTTTTGGTATTCAGTACAGCTACTGAACATCAAAAGTCCACATCCAAGCACTAACATTGAGATACGTCTTACCATAAATTATACTTATCGAATTTAGTTTGCAAATTTACGCAAATTTTCAAATCTCTCAAACACTTTCAATTAAAATATTAAAAACTCGGTCAATCAGAGCAAAATTAGCTTCCAACCCCACCTCAACACCATCATGTTCAATTTTTTTAAGAAACTACAGTGTCTATTTCAAACAACACGCACCAATTATTTGTTAAATACTTAAAATTGTACACCAAACTTTTTCCGTCATGAAAAATATATTGAACACTAACGAGCTTTTGAGTTTAGACGAGAATCTCGCACCAATCAAACGAAAAACAATAACTCACATTGTCACTTTCATTCTTGGCATTGCAGCCATATTCTTCGGCACAAGTACCAAATCATTCGAATACCTAAGTTATCTGCTTGCCGTAGGAGGTATAATTCTTGTTATCATAGGGTTAAGTTGCATCTTCATTCAGCCAAATAACATAATAAACCAAAAGAGTAAACAAATTCTACACAAACAAAAAATGTATTTTAACACTCAAGATGAGAAAGACATCCTTCAGGACATCTGCAATGGACGACTTCATTCATTAGAAAAGAAGCGTTGCCAATCAGGACAACTTCTAGCAATCATCTACTCTTCCTCAAACAGCCATTATTATATTGCGCAACTATTCAAATTTGTGCCTTTTGAGTATCGCCCATTATCACTCCCTATAATATACAATAAAGCATAATTAATGCGTACATTCTGTTAATGTAAGCCTAAAGAAAGAGCCGAACATGATTACCTTCGGCTCTTTATCAACTTATATCATAAGCTATATGATAACTACCGGCAAAACAACAAGATAGCTGCATTCAACTAAAAGGCCATTCTCTCATTGCTTTTTCTAATAGATTCATACTTGGTATTATGAAAATACACTTAACGAAACACCTCAAAACAACTCATAAAAAAGTTGCGATATTTATGTTTCACCTTACAAGTAAAAGTTACGTTAAACGCAACCGAGTTATGCAGGCTACACGATGCAAAAAATGGCGAGCGACTCATTAAAGCCACTCGCCATTTTCATAACCCATTCAATCCAAAATCTTTTACTTCACCTCCTCGAAATCGACATCTTTAACGTCTTTCCCGTCGTTATTATCACCTTGTTGACCAGCGTTAGGATTTGCACCACCTTGTTGGAATCCGCCTTGTTGAGCACCACCTGCTTGTTGTTGTGCATTATACATATCTTGCGAAGCAGCATGGAACACAGTTTCAAGCTCTGAGCTTGCAGTATCGATAGCTGCGATGTCTTGCTTGCTGTGTGCTTCTTTCAACTTAGCTAGAGCAGCCTCAATTTGCGACTTCTTGTCGGCTGGCAATTTATCACCCAACTCTTTCAAACTCTTTTCTGTTTGGAAAATCATTGAGTCAGCCTTATTGATTTTGTCGATACGTTCTTTTTCCTTAGCATCGGCAGCAGCGTTAGCAGCAGCTTCATCCTTCATGCGTTGAATCTCGGCATCAGTCAATCCGCTAGAAGCCTCGATACGTATGCTTTGCTCTTTTCCTGTAGCCTTATCCTTAGCCGACACATTCAAGATACCATTAGCATCGATCTCAAATGTAACTTCTATTTGAGGTACGCCACGAGGAGCTGGAGCGATTCCATCTAAGTGGAATTTACCTAAAGTCTTGTCATCCTTCGCCATAGGACGCTCACCTTGAAGCACATGGATTTCTACCGAAGGCTGGTTATCAACAGCAGTTGAGAACACCTCGCTCTTACGAGTAGGAATTGTTGTATTTGCCTCAATCAACTTGGTCATAACGTTACCAAGAGTTTCGATACCCACTGACAATGGAACAACGTCAAGAAGAAGCACGTCCTTCACTTCACCGCTCAACACACCGCCTTGAATTGCAGCACCCACAGCAACTACTTCATCAGGATTTACACCCTTTGACGGAGCTTTACCGAAGATTTGTTGAACCTTTTCTTGCACTGCAGGAATACGAGTAGAACCACCAACAAGAATAACTTCGTCAATCTCGCTAGCACTCATACCAGCATCTTGCAAAGCCTTTTGGCAAGGAGCCACTGTAGCTTGAATCAAGCTATCGCAAAGTTGCTCAAACTTAGCACGAGTCAACGTGCGAACCAAGTGCTTTGGAATACCGTTAACTGGCATGATATATGGCAAGTTGATCTCACTAGAAGTTGTGCTTGACAATTCTATCTTAGCCTTTTCAGCAGCCTCTTTCAATCGTTGAAGAGCCATAGGGTCTTGACGTAAATCTACACCCTCATCTTTCTTAAATTCATCGGCAAGCCAGTCGATAATCTTATGGTCGAAGTCATCACCACCTAGGTGAGTGTCACCATTAGTAGACTTAACTTCAAACACTCCATCACCTAATTCTAGGATTGAAATATCAAAAGTACCACCACCTAAGTCGAATACTGCGATTTTCTTGTCAGATTGTGACTTGTCTAGACCATAAGCAAGAGCTGCAGCTGTAGGTTCGTTAACAATACGCTTAACTGTCAACCCAGCGATTTCGCCAGCTTCCTTAGTGGCTTGACGTTGAGAGTCGTTGAAATAAGCTGGAACAGTAATAACCGCTTCTGTTACCGATTGCCCTAGGTAATCCTCGGCAGTCTTCTTCATTTTTTGAAGAACCATTGCAGAAATTTCTTGTGGAGTGTATTCTCGTCCGTCAATTTCCACACGTGGTTGATTGTTAGCCGAACGAACCACCTTATATGGTACACGTTCTACTTCTCTAGCAATTTGATCATAATTTTCACCCATAAATCTCTTTATAGAGAAAATTGTACGAGTTGGGTTTGTGATTGCTTGACGTTTTGCAGGATCACCCACTTTACGTTCGCCGCCATCAACAAAAGCCACAATTGAAGGAGTTGTGTTACGTCCTTCGCTGTTAGGAATCACGATAGGTTCGTTTCCTTCTAGTACTGCAACACATGAGTTGGTAGTACCTAAGTCTATTCCGATAATTTTACCCATAGTTCTATTATTTTTTATTGTATATAATCAATTTTACAATGCGATTAACACGCATTCGACATAGGAAAAACAAATGTTATGCCAAAAAGTTGAGAACAGCCTAATACATGGCATTATTACGGGAAATGCGACATCGACACTGACGTAATGGCAGAAAAATGTCATATTTTGATAGTCATGCGACTTAGCCAATTATTAATTAATGTATAAGAGCTTTTATTTTCGGCTTAAAGAATGGGACATTTTAGTAAATTGTATTATTTTTGCATGAATAAAATTTATTGGACTAATTAAGTAAACTAATATTAATTTTTATCTAATTAATTATGAACATTTCTCATATTGAACACGTAGGTATAGCTGTTACAAGCCTTGAGCAAGCTATTCCTTTTTATGAAAACATCCTTGGTGTTAAATGCTTCGCTATCGAAGAAGTTGCCGATCAAAAAGTAAAGACTGCTTTCTTCAAGGTGGGTCAGTCTAAAATCGAATTGCTAGAAGCTACTGCACCAGAAAGTGCAATCGCTAAATTCATCGAGAAAAATGGCGGACGTGGTGGAATCCAACACATCGCTTTCGCAGTTGAAGACGGCGTAGCTAACGCTCTAGCTGAAGCCGAATCTAAGGGTTGTGCCTTAATTGACAAAGCTCCACGCAAAGGCGCTGAAGGTCTTAACATCGCATTTTTACACCCAAAGTCAACTTGCGGTACTCTAGTTGAACTATGTGAAGATCCTAATAAATAATTTATCATTTTTTCAGAAATGGCAAATCAACTTGAAAAAGTAAAAGAACTGATTGCGATGCGCGAAGAAGCTCGCATCGGTGGTGGAGAGAAGGCTATACAAAAACAACACGAGAGAGGTAAATACACAGCTCGTGAAAGAATCGCCCAACTCCTTGACGAAGGTAGTTTTGAAGAACTAGACATGTTTGTTCGTCACAGATGCACAAACTTCGGTCTTGACAAGAAATCTTATCTTGGCGACGGTGTCGTAACTGGTTACGGAACAATCGAAGGTAGACTTGTTTATGTATTCGCACAAGATTTTACAGTATTCGGCGGTGCATTGTCAGAAACACTTGCACTTAAGATCTGCAAAATCATGGATATGGCAATGAAGAACGGTGCTCCAGTTATCGGTCTTAACGACTCAGGTGGTGCTCGTATTCAAGAAGGTGTTAACGCCCTTGCTGGTTATGCTGAAATTTTCCAACGCAACATCATGGCATCAGGCGTTATCCCTCAAATCTCAGCAATCCTAGGTCCATGCGCTGGTGGTGCAGTGTACTCTCCTGCCCTAACCGACTTCACTATTATGGCTAAGGGTATTTCTTATATGTTCTTGACAGGTCCTAAGGTTGTTAAGACTGTAACCGGTGAAGACGTAACCCAAGAAGCACTAGGTGGAGCTGATGTTCACGCAACTAAATCAGGTGTTGCACACTTTGCAGCCGAAGATGGTGAAGATGCTATCCGCATCATCCGCAAGCTAATGAGCTACATTCCTCAAAACAATTTGGAAGAAGCTCCACTTGTTGAATGCAACGACCCAATTGACCGTCTTGAAGACCGCTTGAACGAAATCATACCAGAATCGGCTAACCAAGCATACGATATGTATGAGGTTATCGGAGCAATCGTTGATAACGGAGAATTCCTTGAAGTATCAGCAAACTATGCTCGTAACATCATCGTAGGTTTCGCTCGTTTCAACGGACAATCTGTAGGTATCGTAGCTAACCAACCTAAATATCTAGCTGGTGTGCTTGACTGCAACGCATCTCGTAAGGCAGCCCGTTTCGTTCGTTTCTGCGACGCATTCAACATCCCACTGGTAACTCTTGTTGATGTTCCTGGTTTCCTTCCTGGTACAGGTCAAGAATACAACGCAGTTATCCTGCATGGTGCTAAACTTCTTTACGCTTACGGTGAAGCTACAGTTCCTAAGGTGACTGTCACTCTACGCAAGAGCTACGGCGGTAGCCACATCGTGATGAGCTGTAAGCAACTCCGTGGCGACATGAACTACGCATGGCCTACTGCCGAAATCGCTGTTATGGGCGCATCAGGTGCTGCCGAAGTGCTTTACGCTAAGGAAGCAAAAGATGCTAAAGTTGCGGCTAAGGCAGCAAAAGAAGCTGGCGACGAAGCTAAAGCGGCACAAATCATGGACGACTTCAAGAAGTTTATCAAGGAGAAAGAAGACGAATACAACAAGTTATTCTGCAATCCTTACAATGCGGCTAAGTATGGCTATATCGATGACGTTATAGAGCCACGCAACACACGCTTCCGCGTGATCCGCGCTCTTCAACAATTACAAACCAAG
>CAZSHA010000024.1:0-28995 GCA_964606575.1 uncultured Muribaculaceae bacterium
CCCTTTATTCTTGATTTACCGTATCTAACAACCAGAAATATCCGCTGACCCATAATTCCTACCTCCTCCCATATCAATCCCAAGTTTTAAAGTTTATAGGGAACCCCCGTTTACGAAGATATTCCCTTAAATTGAGTTCTTCAAAGTCTTGTGTTAAGTATTCGGAGAAAGGTGTGTCTATGCACATCCCTATTGGAGTTCCAAAAGTACAACCTCCAAATATTTTACCGTTTTTATCTTTCTCTCTAACACCATATTCAACACTTAATCTAATGCGTTCATCTTCAAACAGTACTTGAAATTCTTCTATTTCGTAGTAATATTCTTCATCTGTTTGAATATTATCCATGTGTTTACGATGAACTGCTTTAAGCCAACGTTCTTCTTTCTCTTGTAATGTCAAATTTTCGTCCTGCATAATCGTAAGCGTTTTATGTTATCATTATCAATATAAGTCACTTTCTTGTGTGATGATAGCGTTTACAAGAACTAATTAACGACACCAAGGCTTTCATAAATAGAGGGAAGCTCAAAAATATAATGGGGGTGTGCCTTATTGGCAACGTCCCCATTCTTGTATGTGGATATACGTTCTCCAGCCATTTTGACAACATTACCACCATTTTCAACCATTCTACCAATTAAAAACATAACGGCTACAAGTAATTGCCTTATAGCCGCCATATTTTTAAAATTATCCTATTACCATGTTTCCATAGGCGAAATGCTCCAACCGAGTCCTCGTTTCTCCCACTTCTCCCGTATGCGTTTCATCTGCCTTTGTATATCCTTCTTTCGAGATTCATTGTAGCTGTCATTGCCGTATCTCATCTTGCTCAGCTGCGTTTCATAGCTACCATAAGTTCTATTATCGGTATTTCTTGCATTCATTTCCGATACTGAATGTCCTTCGCTTGACTTTGACGTAGCAGAACTTGATCTTGCTTTGTAACTACTGTTGCCAGAATCGTATGAACTGCTTGAATTGTATGTTCCGCTTCCACTACTATAAGAGTTTATGGCATCATACATACCAGAACTACGCATTGCTTCATCAAAAACGACAACACCTTTGCCTATACTACCCCACACCGATGAGTTGAAACGTATTCCCATCGTCACCATAAGACCGTCCCTAAATTTATACGCTGAACTATTCATAAACATTGCAGTATTGTAAGAAAGTCCTATATTGAAATTCCATAAATATAGCGATACCGCTGGTTCTAGACCAATATAGTATTCATCATCGGCTATGTTCCATGAGGCAAACGGGCCTACCCCAAGCTGTAATGATACTTTATTTTTTAACTTATAATTATAAGTCAGCCTCAAAGGCAATTCTAAATGATCTACAGCATCATTTATCCTCCAATCTTCATCATACTTATCCCACTCTTTCGTATGCCTAGCCGCATACCTCAATCCAGTGGTCAATCCCCATTTTTCATTAAATGGTATATCCAATTCCAATCCAGCAGTCCAAAAAATGTTTGTCTGCTTCGATGAATATTCGGGAAGAACATCAGAATAATAATAATACTCATACTCAGTTCTCATCCACCCAATTTTAAATTCCATATAACTTCAGCATTCACCGACTGGGAAGTCACCAACACTAGTATGGCTAGAATAGAGCCTCTACAAAAAAATCTAACACAATTTTTCATAATCATTAAATATTAAAAGTTAGCTAATCACATTTCCCAAACATAAGCTGTCACTAACTTTTAATACTCAGGAGAAAAAGAAAGCGCAGACTTTTCGCCATTCTCCTTACAGGCTCACCACAAGCCCAACATCACATGGAAAAAGCCCGCACCTAATAAGGTACGTCCATGTAATGTTCTCTTTTTGCCCGTTCAAATTTCGAGGTGGTGATTCGTAAGGAGAATGAGCAAGATATGTCTGTACTTTTAACCGATTGTACTAAGTCTTTTTCGTCAAAGCACAATGCAAAGATAATAATTTTCCTATAACAATGACTTTTTTACACATTTTAATCGTATTTTTGTAAAAAGAACTATTCATGGAAAAGATACCATATTTCTCGATTATAGTGCCAGTGTACAATCGTATCGATGAAGTACATGACCTTCTTGACAGCCTCACCCGCCAAACCAACAAAGATTTTGAGGTGATTCTGGTTGAAGACGGCTCTACTGAACCTTGCAAAAAGGCTGTCGACCAATTTGTCGACAAGCTCGATGTAAAATATTTCTACAAAAGCAACGAAGGTCGAAGCATCGCAAGAAACTACGGAATAGAACATGCTAAAGGCGAATATTTCATATTTTTCGATTCAGACTGCGTGATTCCTGAAATATATTTTGAAGAGTTAAGCCGAAAGTTAAAAGAGAACTACACCGACTGCTTCGGAGGACCCGATGCGGCACACGATTCGTTTACCGACGTGCAGAAAGCCATAAATTACAGCATGACTTCGTTCTTAACTACAGGCGGCATTAGAGGAGGAAAGGTTCAAATGGAGAAATTCGTCCCTCGCTCTTTCAATATGGGCTACTCCCGCAAAGTATGGAAGAAGATTGGCGGGTTCAGGGAAATGTTCTCCGAAGACATCGACATGAGTACCAGAGTGAGGCAATCCGGTTTCTCTATTCAGTTGATAAGAGAAGCATACGTATATCACAAGCGACGTACATCATTGCCAAAATTTTGCAGGCAGACCTACGTGTTCGGTATGTCACGCATCACACTCAAACTTCTATACCCAGGCTCAATGAAACTTGTGCATTGCCTACCTGCAACATTCGTAATAGGAAGTGTAACCATGATAGTTCTCTCATTATTTTGGAAGTGGTATGCTATACTGCCTCTTGCTACCTATCTGCTTGCCGTATGGATAACCGCCATAATTTCAACCAGAAGTCTAAAAATAGGAACGCTGGCAATATTAACAAGTATCATACAACTCGGAGCTTACGGTTACGGTTTTATTAAGGCATACGTGTGGAAAATTATTTTAGGACACGGACGTAACATCGAAGAAGAAATATTGATTCGTAAAGGTAAATAGTTATGGACAACAGCAACACCTACACAAGGGCTATAAAGGACTTGGCTAGCGAAGATCGTCCTCGTGAAAAAGCCGCAAGCAACGGTTTCAGGGTATTGACTACTGCCGAACTGCTTGCTATACTCATCGGGAGCGGAAGCCGAGGCGAATCAGTTGTTGACCTATGCCAACGTATACTAAACGCTAATGACAACAAGCTATACAACCTTGGCAGACGCACCATCCAAGACCTCTCCACATCATTCAAAGGCGTTGGAGATGCAAAAGCCACCACAATACTGGCCGCATTAGAGCTAGCTCGCCGCTACCGTGAAGAAGACGACTTTGAAGAACAACCGCAAATCACCGACTCCAAAGGCGCATACGACTACATAAAATACAACTTATGGGACTTAGACCATGAGGAATTTTGGATTATCACACTCAACAGAGCTAAACGTATCACTGGTAAATTCCAAATCAACCAAGGCGGAACGTCAAGCACGCTGGTTGACATAAAAATTTTGCTAAAAACTGCACTACAGCAACTTGCCGACAGCATAATCGCTGTGCATAATCACCCATCTAACAACATTATGCCGAGCCGACAAGACGATGCTATCACAAAGGATATTAAAAACGGATGCAGCGCCATAGGCATTCCGCTTATCGACCACATAATAGTAAGCCGTAACGGGTATTTCAGCTATATGGATAACAGCAGATTATAAACTTTACATGTTTTAAACATGTTTCTATCTATAAAAATATATTTACAATTACTCTAAACCAAGATTTATGACAAAGATTGCACGAAGCCTAACCGAATTAATAGGCAACACACCTCTGCTAGAAGTTACGAGGTATGAAAAATCCGAGAAACTAGAAGCTACCATTCTGGCTAAACTAGAATACTTTAATCCAGCAGGCAGCGTAAAAGACCGCATCGCCTATTCGATGATTATTGATGCCGAAAAGAAAGGCTTGCTTAAACCAGGAGGTACTATAATAGAGCCAACAAGCGGAAACACTGGCGTTGGCATAGCTTTCGTTGCGGCTTCACGAGGCTACCATGCTATTTTCACCATGCCTGAAACAATGAGCGTCGAACGCCGTAAACTGTTGCAAGCTCTGAACGCCGAAGTTGTGCTGACTCCAGGTGCAGAGGGCATGGCTGGCTCTATAAAGAAAGCTAAAGAACTCAACAACGAAATACCTGGTTCCATCATACTGCAACAGTTCAACAATCCAGCCAATCCAGCAACACATGTAAGCACAACAGCCGAAGAAATTTGGCGTGACACCGATGGCAAGGTTGATTTTTTTGTTGCCGGAGTCGGCACAGGCGGAACAATAAGCGGTACAGGAGAAGGGTTAAAATCTCATAATCCAAATGTCAAGATTGTTGCCGTTGAACCAGCTTCATCACCTATGTTGACCAAAGGAACTGCCGCACCTCATAAGATTCAAGGCATAGGCGCAAATTTTGTTCCCGCCACATTCAACCGTAACGTAGTTGATGAAATAATTTGCGTTCCCGATGACGATGCTATTGAAACCAGCCGTAAGCTATCGCAATTAGAAGGATTAATGGTAGGCATATCCTCTGGAGCGGCAATGTGGGCGGCTAGACAACTCGCAAAACGACCCGAGAACAAAGGTAAGACAATCGTCGCACTTCTACCTGACAGCGGAGAACGCTATTTGTCAACAATCCTTTATGACTACACCGACTACCCTATTTAGAAGTTGCTTAAAACATCGCCAAAACAATTGGCATGATCAAAAAAATGAGGCATGTAAGCCTCATTTTTTTCTAAACGTAAATCTCATGTCGAAAATTAAAAGAGGTTACACTGAATAAGAATTCAATTATAACCTCAAAATTTGAGCGGAAGCTCTTATAAAAAACAATGTATGTATATCTAACGGCTAAAAGTTATCTCTGCCCGTTCTTTCAATTTCAATCTTACCCCAGGTTCAGTAATTATACGTCTACACAAACCCTCTGGAATAGTAATTTCATAATTAACTCTTGGTTCTGTTACTTTCGATATATATTCTGTATCAATCTTAAAATTTTGAGGTGACACATCTGTTGCATGCGCGACATCTACAGGCACATGAAGATTCACAACGCTACCGCTATAAAGTTTCAACCTATAAGAGCTGGGGACAGACAAAGAACGGATATTACAATCCTTAACCGACACTTCATTCATTGCACTCACGCTCAAGCTATCTGACTCAACACCTACTAAATCAAGACTCAAGAACGCATAGCAATCTCTAACATCCACTGTCGACACACCATTCTTCGGCAGCTTAACTATGATTGGGTCAGATTCAACCTTATAAGCAATCTTCTTATCGCCATCTACCAACTCTTTGAAATTAAAATCTATTCTAAGCGTATCATTGTACTTTCCAGCCCGCATATATTTATCCCAGCCAGACGGATATACAACCCCAACCCTATCGGAATCGGCTTGAACAATATTAATTTTCATCGAACTTCTAAAGAATCCTTCCTCAACATCAATGTCAACCACTCCAATACCAGCATATTCAGCATGTTGCAGTTCTCCTTCAACTTTTAGAATTTCCCCATTATTAACAGACATATAAGCAACCGCATACATGACGAATATAGACAAGAAGCTTAACACCACCATTGCCAATATTACATAATTCGTACGTTTCATATCCAATTCGTTTTTTATTTATTCTTATTACAATAATCATTATACATAGCCTGCAATTCATCACCGCTTATCCCCAATGATTTTGCCTGCTTAAAGAAATAATCCAACTCTTCACTAAGGAATTGCTCTCTACGCATTTTTACGACAATCTCCTTAGCTTTAACCGACACGAAGTAACCGATTCCACGCTTATTATATATAATATCGTGAGACTGAAGATAATCGAACGACCGCATCACTGTATTCGCATTCACTTCTACAATAGAAGCATATTCGCGCACCGATGGTATACGTTCTTCCTCCGGAAATCTTCCCGACAGCACCTCATCGCATATTCTATCGGCTATCTGAATATATATAGCCTTATTATCCTTGAAATTCATGATACAACTTTTTTATATTAAACGATGAATTACCTCCGATTCCTTATAACGGAAATAACATACAACCCACATTGCTACCGCAAACACAACAAGGCACACGTTCAAACCAATCTGACTAGGCTCAAGACCTACACGTCTATATGGAGTATATAATATATCGTTGCATACCACTATAGTCCAAACATATAATAGAACCAGCACAAATAGCACTGCCGAGGTTTTAATGAACGACAACTTAGGCATGACTATACTTCCCAACATATAAAACGCTTGTATACACAGATAATACGCATAGGCAGTGACACATGTTGAAACATCTGGGAACGACGTATATATATCGCTCATATCCAACATGTTTATCATTCCTTCCTCTGGAAATATAGCCCTTAAAGCCACAACGCACGCAGCATCAGAAATGACAAATATGGCAATGTAAATCATTGGATATAGAACCACCGTAATCAACCAACGCATAATAAACTTCTCAAAATGGCTTGCAGGCAACATCAAAGATTCGATTCTGCCAGTCTTATTTTTCAATGATTTGAATGATATTGAAGCCAACACTATAGCAAACGTATATAAGAATCCGCTAAAAGCAGCTATCCGAAACTTATCCATTTTATTTGCCTTAATATCACTCGACCATCTTCCAGCATATTCATCATATCCAAATAGCATAATAAATAAGACTAGAACACCGAATATAAGCAAAGCTCCGAGCGCATAAAATTTCCAATTCTCGATAAAATCCTTTTTTACGACCAACCCGAAACGAGGCAAGCTGAACGTATTATTTATAGCAGTTCCCATTTCCTAATTATTTTTTTCATTAAACAATAATTTAATCATATCTTTCTTCTCTAATGTGGCGTTAAACAAGGTTTCTAGATTTATATGGCTCTCATCATTAGCCTCATTTGCTAAAATCAAACTATTTCCTTGCACTGAAGATTGAGCATAAACAGCATTTTTTGCAAGTTCATCACTACTGCTTTCCACAAAAAGCAATCTCCTACCAATCTCTGCCACACTCGCATCCAATAACACTTCGCTATTGTCAAGTATCAGCACATGATCTATGATATTCTCAATATCTTTCACTTGGTGTGTCGAAATCACCACAATTCGTTCATCATCCATGCAAGATGCCATAAACTTGCGGAACTGGCTTTTGCCTGGAATATCAAGACCATTCGTAGGCTCATCCATTATCAACAGTGATGTGTTTGTTGCCAAAGCGAAACTCATATACACTTTCTTTTTCCGTCCCATCGACAACGATCCCAAATGCACGTTTTCAGCAATTTCAAAAACCGACAGACAGCGTTTCATATCATCCTCGTTGAACTTTGGATAAAATGGTGAATACATTTTCACATAATCACTTAACGACACATTAGGCAGTTCAAATTCTTCTGGGACTAAAAACACATCACTAAGAGTTTCGGGCAAACGTTTACGCACATCCACTCCGTTAAACTTCACACAGCCCGCTTTTGGAGTCAACAGGCCTGAGATTAAATAGAGCAATGTCGATTTTCCTGCCCCATTACGTCCTAACAATCCATAGACTCTACCGGCTTCAAGCTCCAGCGAGAAGTCGTGAAGCACCGCTACTTTCGATTTGCGGTAAGTGTAACTCAAATTCTCTACTTTTACCATAATCTTAATATTTTAAATGTTAACAGTATTTTCTTTTATAGTGTATTAGTATAATAGTACACTGCAAATGTACGCATATTTTTTTATTCTCCAAATTTTTTTCGCAAAAAAAAAGGACAGATATTTATAATATCCATCCTCTATTACATTTATTCAGCACAATCACATTTTAAAATGGCACTTGGTCTTCACCCTTCGACATTAAGAAATCTTCGTTTATAGGTGGCAGATTCTCTGGCAATGGCATTTGAGGCATATTTATTTCAGAACCAGCATCGTCATCATTCATTTTAGATTCGTAAGGCTCGGCAGAACGGATTGAACTATAATTCTCATCCCAATTATCAAATTTAGCATACTGCTTGATAAACCGCATTTTCACATCATCAACCGAACCGCTACGGTGCTTAGCCACGATAAACTCGGCTAGTCCCCTGATGTCGTTACCCTCGCTATCTTCCGACGATTTAGTATAATATTCTGGGCGATGGATAAAGCACACAATATCGGCATCTTGCTCAATCGCTCCCGATTCACGCAAGTCTGATAGTTGTGGACGCTTTCCATCGGTACGATTCTCAACGCTACGGTTCAACTGCGACAAGGCTATAATAGGTATCGAAAGTTCTTTTGCCAATTGCTTCAATGAACGAGAAATCATACTAACCTCTTGTTCACGGCTACCGAATTTCATTCCACTCGCATTCATCAACTGCAAATAGTCGATTATTATAATCTTTACATTATGCTCACGCACAAGTCGACGCGCTTTCGTCCTTAATTCAAAAACCGAAAGACTTGGTGTATCATCTATATATAGCGGAGCTGAGTACAACTGTTTTATCTTTGTCATCAACTTATCCCAGTCCAGTTGCGACAATTGACCGCTCTTAATTTTCTCACCTTCAAGTTCACACACATTACTGATAAGACGGTTGACCAACTGAAGGTTTGACATTTCCAGCGAGAAAATAGCCACCGGCGTATTGAAATTCACAGCCATATTCTTTGCCATAGAAAGCACAAAAGCCGTCTTACCCATAGCCGGACGAGCCGCTATAATAATCAAATCACTTTCTTGCCAACCCGAAGTCAACTTATCCAAATCATGATACCCCGTCTGCAATCCGCTCAAACCACTTTCACGATTGGCGGCATCCTCTATCTTTTTGATGGCTTCGCTGATGACTGGATCAATTTGGGTTACATCCTTCTTTACATTGTGTTGGGTAATTTCAAATAGTTTTCCCTCGGCCTCTTGCAACAAGTCATCCACATCGTTCGACTCGTCAAACGCTTTGGTTTCGATACTCGAACAGAAACTTATCAATTCACGAGCCAAATATTTCTGTGCCACAATGCGGGCATGATACTCTACATTTGCCGCACTTGACACACGACCAGTCAACTCTGTGATTCGCAACAACCCGCCTGCATCGTCTAGATTCCCATCATGCCGGAGTTGCTCCACCACAGTAAGCATATCGATTGGACGCTGCATCGCACCTAGCGTTTGTATAGAGGCATATATCTTCTGGTTACGCACATCATAGAAACTTTCAGGTTTCAATATGTCACACACCACTACGTATGCATCTTTTTCAAGCATCAGCGCTCCTAGCACAGCCTCTTCAAGTTCTGTGTCTTGAGGCTGAAGTTTGCCTAATTCCAATATGCTGTCCTGCTTCTTCTGCGAGTTATATCTGTTATAAGGTTTTTGTTCGTTCGGCATGTCTTACTATAGTTTCTGTTTTCTGCTTGCAAAGTTAATTAAAGACAGCCTATCACAAAAAATATTTACTTGCAATTATCCTAACATTTTTTCAACACCCTTTCAACATTTCAGTATTCCTCAAATTAGTTGTATCTTTGCACGGCTAAACGCAAAAGCATCATGATAAAATTTCCTAACGCTAAGATAAATTTAGGGCTAAACATAGTAAATCGCAGGAGCGACGGCTATCACGACATCGAAACTGTGTTCTACCCTATAGCATTGCAAGACGCAGTGGAGATAGTCCCAGCCAAAGGCGATATTTCCTCGCTGACCACTTATGGCAGAACCATCAATTGCCCTACCGAAAAAAATCTTGTGATGAAGGCCTACCGCTTGCTAGAAAAGGAGTTCAACCTTCCTCCAGTTGATATATACCTTCATAAGAACATCCCCGACGGTGCTGGATTGGGCGGTGGCTCTTCAGATGCGGCAAGCGCTCTGCTTATTCTCAATGAGATGTTCAAATTAAATCTAGCCATACCAGAACTAGCAACTCGGGCAGCTAAGCTTGGAGCTGATTGTGCATTCTTTATCTATAACACTCCAATGATGGCAACTGGCATAGGCGACATTTTATCCCCTATAGAAGTTGAGCTACAAGGTAAAACGTTATTGCTTGTGAAACCCGATGTAAGCGTTCCCACAGCCGAGGCATATTCTAAGGTTACACCCAAAGCAAGTGATAACGCATTGACCGACATAATGAAATCTCCTATCGGCTCATGGGAAAACGTATTAAAAAATGATTTCGAGCCAAGCGTATTCGCAGCTCACCCCGAATTAGCAGAAATCAAGAACGTAATATATCAATCAGGAGCAGTATATGCCTCGATGAGCGGTTCGGGTTCTTCACTGTTTGGCATATTTGATGATGTCATATTGGCAGAAAATGCGAAATTCCGTTTTAAAGGAATGAACGTATATGTTATAAAACTCTAAAAGAGAACGTAATAATAAGCTAGATTGTTATCATTATGACATTTTGGCAATGTTTTTGCCATTAATGCTTAAAGTCATTAGCCCAATGGGTTAATATGATTTATTTACACAACTATCAACACGTAAAATAAAGAAATAATATATGAGCAATAAAGAGAAACAAGAAAAAGCTGAGAACGTAGAAGAAACTCTAGAAAACGTGGAGAACGAGGCTACTTGCAACGAAAACGAGCAAGAAGAACAAAATGCAGAACCAACTCCAGAGGAAAGGATTGCAGCCCTTGAAGCGGAGCTTGCGAAAGAGAAGAAGGAGTACGTGTTCCTAATGGCTGAGTTTGACAACTTCCGTAAACGTACATTAAAAGATAAGGCTGAAATTATCAAAAATGGAGCAGAAAACGCAATGCGTAATATTCTGCCTATTATAGACGACTTCGACCGCGCTTTGCAAGCCACAGCTACTAGCGAAGACGTTGATGCTGTGAGAGAGGGAGTCGAACTCATTTACAATAAGTTTATAAAATATCTTGAAAGCAACGGAGTAAAAGAGATGACAACCACAGGTGAGGCTTTTGATGCCGACATCCATGAAGCTGTAACCACATTCCCTGCTCCTAGCGAGGAACTGAAAGGCAAAATCATAGACACCGTTCAAAAAGGATATTCTATAAATGACAAAGTGCTACGCCACGCCAAAGTTGTGGTGGGACAATAATATTGACTATATAATTATTAATTTCAATGGAAAAAAGGGACTACTACGAAGTGCTTGGTGTTGCAAAAAATGCAACCGAAGATGAATTGAAGAAAGCATATCGTAAAAAGGCTATTCAATATCACCCCGACCGTCAACAAGGCAAAACAGAAGCCGAGAAAAAAGAGGCTGAAGAAAAGTTTAAAGAGGCGGCTGAGGCATACGACGTATTAAGCAATGCCGATAAGCGTGCCCGTTACGACCAATTCGGACATGCCGGAATGAGCGGAGCTGGAGGTTTCGGCGGATTCGGTGGTGGCGGAATGTCGATGGACGACATTTTCTCTAACCTTAACGATTTGTTCGGAGGAGGATTTGGAGGTTTTAGCGGATTCAGCGGCAACAGACGAGGCGGTTCTCGCCGCAGACAAAATATAGGCGATGACCTAAGAGTCACCGTACACGTGAGCCTTAAAGACGTAGCGCATGGTGTAACTAAAAAGATAAAAATCCCTCGCTATGTACCTTGTAACTCATGTAAAGGAACAGGAGCTGAAAACGGTACAGATTTCACTACATGCTCGGCATGTGGCGGAAGCGGAACTCAAGTACGCACCCAGCAAACTATGTTCGGTATGATGCAGTCGGAAACCGTGTGTCCCAACTGCCACGGAGAAGGTCGCATCATCAACCATAAATGTAAAGATTGTGGTGGCGAAGGTATCGTAAAATCCGAAGATGTCGTAACCATAAACATCCCAGCTGGCGTAGCCGACGGAAATATACTAAAAATGCAAGGCAAAGGTAACGCACCACGTCATGGCGGCATCCCAGGCGACTTGCTAGTGGCAATTGTTGAAGACAAAGACACCGAATTGATTCGTGATGACAGCGACGTTATCTACAACCTAATGCTAGACTTCCCTACTGCCGTATTCGGTGGTAAAGTTGAAGTTCCTACCATTGACGGACGTGCAAGAGTCACTATCGAACCAGGAACTCAACCTGGCAAGGTATTAAGACTTAGGGGAAAGGGACTTCCTTCACCTAACCGCTACGGTACTGGCGACGAACTTATCAACATTATGGTATATGTACCAGAAACGCTCAACAAAGAAGAAAAAGAGGCTATCGAGAAACTACGTGACTCTGAGAACATAAAGCCTAGCGAAGAAACGAAAAAATCAATTTTTAACCGCTTACGCAACATCTTCCAATAACAAATATCAATTCTATACAAACAAATAAAGCCGCTTCCCATAAAAGAAGCGGCTTTATTATTTATCTATGGTTACATTATCAATGTTGATATAAGAAACGTTTGATACTACGTTTTGGAGTTTTTTCAAACTCTTCAGTTTGAGTTTTTACACCAGCTATCTTTGAATAAGCAGGAAGTTCCTTATTTACTGCGGCTACATTATCCTCCATGAGTTTGCTCAAAGCATCAAAGTTTAATCCTTGTTTTGCTCCATTCTCTATGTCAGGATAGATTAGTGCCACCAACTTTCCGCTATCCTCCACAACCAACGATTCACACACGTATGGCATGTTATTTATCTTTTGCTCAATCTCTTCAGGATAAATATTTTGCCCGGAAGGTCCTAAAATCATAGTTTTACTACGACCTCGCAAATGCAAAAATCCTTCTTCGTCAATCTCACACAAGTCGCCAGTATTCAACCAACCGTCTTTCATCACAGCACTGGTCGCTTCCTCATTCTTGTAATATCCAAGCATCACATTGTCGCCACGCACCCATAATTCACCTGCCTCATATTCGTTATTTCCATGTACGATTTTCCCCTCCATTCTATCTACAACCCTACCGCATGCGCCAACAGGATTAACGTTCCACGGAGCATAAGAAATCAATGGGGCACACTCAGTCATACCATAACCTACCGTAAATGGGAAGTTTATACGCTTCAAGAAATCCGCCACATCCTTATTTAACGCTGCACCGCCAATGATGATTTGCAACAAGTTTCCACCAAAGGTAGCTGTAAGTTTCTCCTTGATTTTCCCTAATAGGTAATCATCAACAAATGGAACTTTCAACAGCATGCTCATTACAGGTTTTTCCAACAATGGGAAAACTTTAGTCTTAATAATCTTCTCTAGGATGAGCGGCACAGAAATAATGACCTTAGGTTTCACTAAGGCAAAAGCATCCATGATAACCTTTGGCGACGGTACTCTTGTCAAGAAATATATATGGCAACCTTGAGCCAAAGGGTGCAACATCTCAACAACAAGACCAAACATGTGGGCAAGCGGAAGCATACAAATAATGCCATCACCAGTTTCCAACATGTGCAATCGCTCCACACAATATTTCACATTACTCCACATCGCACGATGCGGCAGCATCACGCCTTTTGAAAATCCTGTCGAACCAGACGTATAGTTTATTAACGCCAATTCCTCGGCTTCCGGCTCATAATACGCCACATCATCTCGAGTGAAACGCTCCGGATATTTACGGCCGAAAAGCTCGTTTAACGTCTGGCGGGATTTCGTCAATTGCTCATTTCTCGATTGGAGCAGAGAGTAATCACTAACTTTCAGTACTCCTATAAGTTCAGGCATACTGGCAATATCGAGATTCTCCCATATCGATTGGTCAGTAAACAGCAATTTAGCCTCGCTATGATTTACAAGATGATGTATATTATCGGGTTTGAACTCGTGAAGAATCGGCACAGTAACCGCCCCATAAGTTATTGAAGCGAGTATAGCTATTGACATTTGCGACGAGTTTTTCCCACAAGTGGCAATCTTATCACCCTTCTTAATTCCACTATTCTCAAATAGAATGTGCAGCTTCGCTATTTTGCGAGCTATATCACGATATTGAAACGACACTCCATTAAAATCGGTAAGTGCAAGCTCCTCCCAATTTTTCTTAATGGATTCTGCCAATACATAATTTAATGAATGGTCCATAGTTTAAAGTTTATTAGTATTAGACTAAATAAAGTGCAAAAGGTTTACACAACCTATTGCACTTTCGCTTATTTTTTCTTTTTTCTGCCACTTTTTCTCAAAGCCTCGGCTATAATCCACTGCAATTGTCCATTAATTGAACGGAACTCATCGGCAGCCCATGCCTCAATGGCATTCATAGTGTCGGTATCGACTCTCAGCACAAAAGACTTCATCTTAGACTCTATCTTGTCTTTTTCCACCATATTCTACCGTTCTATTAACAAAGGCTTCTTTTAATGGTTCAATGTACCGGTGTTTATTACCGGTTGAGCTGACTCATCGGCACACAATACTACCAACAAATTGCTTACCATTGCCGCACGTTTTTCCTCATCCAATTCGATATTCTCTTCGCCCAACTTATCTAGAGCTAGTTTCACCATAGAAACCGCTCCCTCAACAATCTTTTCACGCGCAGCAATAACTGCTGTAGCCTGTTGGCGACGAAGCATAACTGCGGCAATCTCTGGAGCATAGGTCAAATAATTCAATCTGGCCTCTTGCACCTCTATACCAGCAAACTCCAAACGCTCGTTCAACTTTTCAACTAATTGTTCGTTGATTTCAGTCCCGCCCGAACGCAATGTCATCTCACCGTCATCCACGTCAGTATCTTTATTGTCGTCGTAAGCATATAATCCAGCAACTTCACGAAGTGCGGCATCACTCTGAATTCTTACATACTTCTCAAAGGCATTCATTCTCATAGCGGCCGTAGCTCCTATTGTCCCCCCCTGTGCAGCAGTTCCGCTACTCACAATACTTTGAGCATCTATTTCAAACATCGCCTTATACGTATCTTTCAATTTCCACACCATCACCATACCTATAAGTATAGGATTACCCTCCTTATCGTTCACCTTAATTGGTTCTGCATCTAAATTCCTAGCACGCAGAGTCAACTTTTTACGAGATACGAAAGGATTGGTCCAAAAAAAGCCGTGTTTGGTAAACGTACCGACATAATTACCGAAAAATACCATCACGTTTGCTTCGTTCGGCTCTAAAGTGAAAAAGCCAAACAGGCAGATAAAAGCCATTATTGAAATAGCGACACCTCCTACCACAAACCATGCAGCCCCTGACTCTACCTCTGCAGATAAAATAAAGCCATAAACCGCAACAGCCACTACAACCGCCCATAGCAGAAGGGCAAAGAAGCCATTAAGTAAAACGCCACTAAAAGCCGTTTCCTTTTTCTCTAGATTTTTCATAAACATCAATTTTTAGTATTATACAACTCACTTATCAATATAATATCATTTTAATATCACAAAGATATACCTACACAAATACATTTCAAGCACAGAGCCAAACAATTAACACTATTTTAACACAAACAAAACTCTATGAAACAGCAGGGGCTAGCAAATTCAAATTCACTAGCCCCTTTATCTAAAATTCATATCTACGCTATACGCAAGTATGCTCTGCTAATATTTTGACACCCATCAGCACCAAAACAAGTCCGCCAATAAATTCTGCTTTAGATTTATATCTGCTTCCAAACACATTTCCAATCTTCAACCCGGCGACAGAAAACAAGAATGCGGTAACACCTATCGTTATCACAGCCGGAATGATTTTCACACACAAGAACGCAAAAGAAACGCCCATCGCAAGTGCATCAATACTAGTAGCAAAAGCCAACGTAAACATTACACGGATAGAAAAGTTATCATCGTGCTTATCGTCTTCTTTCACAAACGAATCCCTTATCATGTTAGCACCAATAACGCCAAGTAGGACAAAAGCAATCCAGTGGTCAACGTCTGCCACAATTGATGCGAAACTCGCTCCTAGCAAATATCCCACCAGTGGCATCAACGCTTGAAAACCTCCGAACCATAAGCCTACACTTAAAGCATGATGCAACTTTATGCAACGAAGTGACAAACCTTTCCCTATAGACACCGCAAACGCATCCATCGAAAGCCCTACCGCAATTATCAGCAACTCTACTATTCCCATTTTCACTTAATCATAAAACTCCGCAAAGATACAAAAAACTCCTTATGGCAGCATCTCGCATAAGGAGTTTTGTACTTATCGTAAAGTATATACAGAAGTTTACCTATTTCGCAATAATCAGAGCTGTACGAGGAGCAACAGTCAATCTTCCACCCTCTGTCGTGCCTAGACCAGCCTCATCAACCTTTCCGTCTTTCACAACAATAGTCCAAGATCCATTAGCAACCTCAACGTCTTGAGCCTTTGTCGAACCGTTCAATATCACCTTTATTTCTGCCCAGTTGTCGCCATTAGCATTATTCTTAATTGAATATGAAATAAGGTTTGGCTCGGTTACATTATCGAACACGATATTTTTAGCAACATCTTCAGCAGTTGTCATGCGGAATGCAGGATGCAATTTACGCAGATTTATCAAACCTCTATAATAATCAAACAAGTCACGATATTGCTTTTTCTGATTCCAATCAATAGCATTTATTGAATCTGGTGAGTTATAAGAGTTGTGAACACCCTTCTTTGAACGATACACTTCTTCGCCAGCAAATATAAATGGTATACCTTGTGAAGTGAGCACTATTGTCTGAGCCAATTTAGCAGTTGCTATACGTTCTTCTTCAGTTGTTCCAGGCATTGACTTTTTCAGTTTGTCGGTTAAACATGGGTCGTCATGACATGAAACATAATTCACAATTTGTACCGGATGATTAGCATATCCGAACTTAGAGTTGTTGCACTTTGTGAAATCAATTTGAGGATGCGCTGTAGCTCCTACGATTCCGAATTTCACAGTTTCCTCATTACCAGGCTTACCAGAAGCAAATCCCGGATCCTCTACATTACTATAATGTCCTTTAACCGCATCACGAATATCATCGCTAAACACAGCTATACCGGGCATTTTACCAACATGCTCTTTCAAGGCTCTACGCTCTACTGGAAGAGGCGAATCGCTCGCAGTCCAACCTTCGCCATAGATAATCACATTCGGATTTATAGCATTAGCCGCTACAGCCACAGCATTCATTGTTTCGATGTCATGAATAGCCATCAAATCGAAACGGAAACCGTCTATATGATATTCGTTCATCCAATACTTAATAGAATTAACTATAAAGTTACGCATTTGTTGGCGGTCGCTAGCAGTTTCGTTTCCGCAACCCGAAGCATCGGAGAAACTGCCGTCTTCCCGTTGACGATAGTAATATCCAGGAGATGTCAACTCAAAGTTTGAGCCTTGAGTGATACCAGTATGATTATATACGACATCCATTACGACACCAATACCGGCCTTATGCAGCGCCTGCACCATCATCTTCATTTCACGAATGCGGGTCGCAGGACAAGCTGGATTAGTTGAATACGAGCCTTCCGGAACATTATAATTTATAGGATCGTAGCCCCAATTATACTTGTTTGAAGCCAATTGAGTTTCATCCACACTATTATAATCGTATGAAGGCAAAATATGAACATGCGTTATACCTAGTTCTTTTAAGTGATCAATACCTGTTTTTTCGCCATTCAAAGACAACGTCCCATTTTCCAACATTGCCACAAACTTACCCTTATTAGTTATACCAGAGTTGGAATGCACTGAGAAGTCACGATGATGCATCTCATAAATTATAGCATCTGTGTTGTTTGCTAAAACTGGACCTTTGTCTGCTTCCCACCCTTTTGGATTGGTCGTTTTCATGTCAATGATAGCTGCACGAACGCCATTCACGCCAACAGCCTTAGCCCACACACCCGGTGTTTCGTCAAGCCATTTTCCATCTATCATGACTTGGAAAGTGTAATATTTTCCGAAATAGTTGCCTTTCAACGAAGTCGACCAAGTTCCCGTAGCTTTATCTGGCACTAAATCATGACGGCTTATAGCCTCTCCGCCCAAACCGTTCTCATAGATATTCAACGCCACCGAATCAGCCATAGGCGACCACAATTTAAAGCGACACCCATTAGCATCAGCCACAAGTTCTAAATCTTCACCCTCATAAGTCGGATAATTAGCATAATCGGTAATGCTTGCAGGTTGAGTAGTCATTTCATTACTATTGTTAACTTTACTTTGACATGAAGCCGCCAACATCAAGCCAGCGCTTGCAATACATAGGTTAATAATTAATTTATTCATAAATTATGATTGAAAAATTTTAAGTATAATATCTATAGTTCTCATAGGTTTTAACTTGTGCAAAGATACATATTTACTTCCACCCACACAATCATTCGTCAGACGTTTTTAACGACCGCTCTCTGATATCGAATTAGCCCTAATTATTGAAATAGCGACGATAGAGCGATTCGTATTCGGAAGTTGCCTGCAATTCCCTTAGCCATGTGTTCACGCTATCGCAAAACGACTCATCCCCACGACGAAGCACCCAAGAATGGAATTGCGAAAAACTTATACCAGTAGAGTAATCGACGTTGGGATATTTCTCCGCCATTTTTTGGGCGACACGCTCATTCATCACAGCAAGTTTCACATCTCCGCTAGCCACCATTAAAAATAATTGTTCCGAACCATATTCATCCTCAGTTCTTACATATATCGTATCACCTATCTCATGACTAAGATTTGCCAATCTGGTCTGCATAGACGAATCTTTCACGACCCATACAGTATCACCAGCCAACTCCAGTTGCGATTTTACAGTAATTTCGCCCTTATCGTCTTTCAACTGTACTAGCACCTGCCTATCTATATAAATTGGCTCAGTAAAAGTATATTCCTGCTTATTGTCTTTCGTAACAGGCATCTCGGCACACACCATTTTATATTTTCCGTCATTTAAAAGTTCTAGCGAAGATGACAGGTTCACCATAGGCTGAAACTTGAACTTAACATCGGCATGTTTCTCTATAAGCCTTAATAAATCATAGCTGAAACCGCCCAACGTATCATCATAAGTATAAAACGACAACGGTGAATATTCTATAGCCACCACCAGCCCTTCGGCATCCGGTTCTTGTTCTTCTGCGAAATGATTACAATTCTTCAATAAAATCATGGCGACCACAGCAAACAACAGCAGAAACGTATACAACGCCATGCTACCTTTTTTCACCCTATGCCTATTTTGTGCCGCCATTCCACCCTATTAATTGGAGAAATTCACTGAAATACCAAATTGGAATTTCCTAGGATTCAATGGATAGTGAGGTATCGAGAAATAATTTTCACCGCCAAACATTCCTTGATTCACATGAGAGAACATTACAAAAAAGCGTGTTTGCTTTAACTTCACATTTGCGTATGCGTTCATGAACGCAAAGTTTCCGCATTTCATTTCGTTCTGCGTGTGAAAAGTCATCGTTGCAGGATTGTAGCTAGGGGCGTAATAGTCGGTATAGTAATTACAATCCACACCCAGCTGAACATGCATCACGCCTGCAACCAAGAATTTCAAATACAAATTCGAATATACGGCAAACTTAGGCAAAGGCAGCACTCCTTCCTCGGTAGACGTTTGATAAGTCAACTGATTGTCCCAATTCAATGCCCTAAAACGAAGATTCTGCTTACCAGTCACGCTAAACACTTGAATATTGTCACCAAATTGTGCAGGTACACCTGAATTATTGAAATATATATAATTCTTCATGTTCTCAATGCCCACATTCACCGATGTTCCTGTATGAGGAATAAAGAACTTTCCACCAACCCTTACACGACGGACTTTATCAAAATCATTTTGCCATATAAAGTGATTTGACACATAATTTCTTATCAAATAAGGGGCTTCTTCATTTTTTATATAGCCATATCCAGTAACATGCAAACTATCGCCAAACATCGGAATCTTAGTCGTAAAATCACCTGTTATGTCTATATCTCCCGTCACGCTACCTAAGACACCGAACCGGGCACTCGCATTATACGTAAGTATCGAGCCTCGTTGTTTTGTCAGTTGACCACCAACCCATGCCACATTTTCCGATTCCTTATGAGGTATCACAAAATTAGGTGCTGGCGACAAATCTGCACTACGATTGGCTGCGTATAACATGCTATCGGCAGTCTGTGTATAATGCCTCATCTCATAGGTAGCAAATGCCGACAATCCAAACTTCGCATATTTATTAAATCCTTCCAACAATGAAACTCCTAGAGTATTACTTAAGTGCCAATAATCAGTTTCATCCTCACTTCCAGTAGTAGACAAATAAGTGTTCTCAAAAAAATCCATCCCTTCTCTACCATCACCATTCAAAAACAAATGTTTATTTGTCTTATAGTCCATAGTCCAGATGAAACTAGTTACCGGGATGTATTCCCTATGCTCAATAGTATCGTTCACGCTATCTTTCCATGCACGGTAATACCCTACTTTATATCGGTGGTTCATATAAAACTGATGACCAACGAGCTTAGAATGAGCATCAGTAAGATTTACTGGTATTGATTTAGGATCAACCTTAGTTTCTCCACCTTGCACCTCGGCTGGATCGGTTATATAACGGTCATCGGTGATTCCTCCATTCTCCTTATTCAATGAGTTGTAATTGTTGAAGAATGATTGCAACTCATATCGATCACCTATATAAGAGGTGCTAAATCCCCACATGAAATTCTTTGCGGCCTGATAATCATAATTACCCTTAGAATATATATAATCCATCATTGCCCCAATCTGCAACTTCTTATTTACATTACCCGAAAACACTGCGCTCAACCTATCCTGATTGCTATATTTATTGCCTCCTGTGCTATAAGAAAGCAGAGTCATAGGAATACGAGTATTATAAAATTTCTGTTTTTTTACCGAAGGCAGCCACACATTCAAAGCATCCTCGAAGAAAAATTCGCTCATGTGTTCCCGCTCAAAAAATATCTGGTTTTGTCCTTCTGTCCCAAAATTTCCAGTAGTAGCGTAGGCGATACTTTGGTTCGACGGAACAAACTGTTGAGCATAATTATCTTGTAACGTATCTATGGTAGACTCATACCGTTGCCCTAGCGGTTGAGATATGGTCCACGCATACGATTGCGAAACTGGTACTTTATCCTCTGCTACAGCTTGCATCACACATGTCGCAGCCACCATAACTAATATTATAATTTTTCTTATCTTTTCCATTAAATTGAATACAATATATATGCACACTTATTCAAAATTACAAATTTAGTTATTTTCCGTTGACTTGACAGATGTTAGAATTATAAAATTTCATAATTCGTCCCATTAAACACAGATGGGAAAACTGTACATACTTCAAAATCACAAGCGCTCAACGAAAAAGGAGATGTACCGTTAACGGCACATCTCCTCAACGTAATTATCTCTCTTTAATCTTTTACATCGACAATTTAAAGCCTACATACACGCTACGAGGCATCATCGGGCCATACATATATCCGGAATCACGCAACTCACCTTTATCGAAATCTTCCTGGAATGAATTAAAGATATTGTGCATACCTCCATTCACCTGCAATGTAGCATAATCAAACAATTTGAAATCGTATGCAAGTTTTAATCCCACATCGGCAAAACTCTTTGTACGTTTAGCGACATCTATATCTGTACCTGAGCCTTCAAAATGCTGCACCCACATAGGACCAGTGAATGTACCTGTCACACCAACGGTCATCCGCTTAACCGGATTGTAATTCAAAGTAAAATAACCATAAGCATCAGGCGTGCGGAACATATTTTTTGTAGCTGGAACATCTTCGTTATCACTCCATTGCTCTGGTTCTTTATAACGGCTACGTTGCAATGTCATACCACCTTGCAATGAGAAACTTGAAGAGAACACAGCACGCATCTCCACATTACCACCGAACACTGTGGCCCCAGAACCGTTATAACGCTCTAAAACATCATTTCCTGCATTGTCTTTTCCTATCGTATGAAGAGCAAACACGTCATCAAGCGAGGTGTAGAAACCTTCTACCAATAAGTTTGCTTGAACATCACCTATATTAAAATAGAAATCTCCAGAAAGGCTGAAGCTATGAGAACTTTCTTCTTTTAAGTCCTCGGCCAAAACTGTCACAACGCGTTCACCGCCGACAACTGCGATATGGAAATCTTCGTCAAACGCTTGCGGCGCACGGAATCCTGTTGAATACGACAATCTAAAATTTGCCTTTTTAGATGGATTGAAACGGATATTTGCACGAGGTGATACAATAACATGATCTACAAGAGAATGCTTGTCAATGCGAGTTCCCACTAAGAACCCCCACCTATCATCACGCCATTCATTTTGCACAAAACCGCTATATATATTCACCTTCTGTAAATGATCGTGTTCATAACCTAATGTCACATCATGCAGATAATTGTGATTATATTCTGCGCCAGCCATAAATTCAGCCGGCGTAAACCAAAGATTATCAATTGCTCTAGTAAATTGAGCACCCCCTAGCACGACTAGGTCGTGAGTGCTACCGTATGCGTTAGGGTCTTGACCGCTGCCATAATAGCTGTCACGCTTAGTATCTTGAAGCGAAGCATACATGTTCCACTTTGTTTTTTGGTCATCGCTCCAATAATTGAAATTTATGTCACCTCCATGTATCTGGTGATCGGTTTGCTCTGTGATGTTAGCCTCATGAGCTGGTTCATCCAACTGGTCACCACCGCGACGATACTCTTCGGTAGCACGATATTCAAGTGTTAAACGCGTGTTGTCGCTTGGTCGCATAAACGCTCTCGCACCTATAGTTTTAGACTTAATCTCGCCTATTTCAGTATATCCGTCACCATTATGATCATAGCTTGCACGATCACGGTTTTGCCCATAAATCATAAGTCCTAGTTTATGATTATCGGTTGTAACCGATGCGTTAACCGCTGTATTATTGTCTATAGCACTCTCCATGCCTATAAATGTTGATGTGTTTGCTATTTCGGCACTATTCACAATAGGGTCTTTTGTTATTATATTAATAGTGCCACCTATAGAAGACGAACCGAACAGGGCAGAACCTCCTCCACGCATAACTTCCACACGATCAATCATATTCGCTGGTATCTGTTCCAAACCATACACCCCAGCCAAAGCCGAGAACACAGGACGGGAGTTCATTAGAATCTGAGAATAGTGACCATCCAAGCCATTGATACGCACTTGAGTAAAACCGCAGTTTTGGCAATTGTTCTCTACACGCACACCAGGCTGATAATTCAGCCCATCCGCAAGGCTGCAAGCACTAACCAAATCAAAAGTTTTCGCATTAAGCACTCCAACAAGTGTAGAACTGTTTCGACGTTTCACCTCACCTTTATTCCCAGTCACAACCACCTGCTCAAGTTGCATCACATCTTCCTTTAACTCAAAGTTAACCTCAACAGTACGGTTATTACGCACCTTAACATTAAACCTTTGAGAAAGATAGCCCACAAAAGAAGCTTCTATACTATATTCACCATCTGGTATGTTTTTCAAGAAATAATGTCCGGTGGCATCGGTCACCGTACCATAATTAGTATCCAAAAGGCGTATCGTCGCATAAGCGATATGCTCACCTGTTGATTTTTCCACTACGTGCCCCACTATATTTGCATCGGTCAACGCCGCTTGTGCAAAAGAAAACTGTGCTACTATCATCAGTAGCATTGATAAAAATATTTTTTTCATTTATTGATTTTATAGAATACATTAATAATTTGGACAATAGCACATCACCCTATTAATCCATATTTCTCAACTAAAAAGTTGCAATAAAGCTGATATCCTATAGTACCGGAGGGGACCGAAGATCCAATACAGAATACAACGTATAATCCAACTGTTGGATTTCCACCAAAGTCATCTTATACATCAGCTGCAAAATGGTGTTTAAACCATCTGACACAAGTACTGGTAACGAATAGAAATGACTAATCCATGAAAGAGACAACAATGCGGTTGCCGAGTGGCTATGAGATGACGAGGTGAACGGGTGTGAATGAATCACAATCACATCACCAACCTTATGCTCATGCACAAAGAAAGTAGTACTTCCTACATAACCAACAAATAAGGCTATGAGTAACGATGCAATAACTCTATGTTTTAGCTTCTGGTCCGATTTCATTTTCTACAATGAAACGCAAAGATACGATTCATATATTTTTTACGCAAATTCACACACGATTGCACATCATCACTTATAACTTTATAGCGCCTTCAGCCCACACAAATGCTAAATAAGACACAGTATTATGAAAATTCTCACATTTTTTAGGAACATTGCACCCAAGTTCCTCTTTTACACCATTTATTGGAAATTCTTACCAACAAAAAAACTAGTGAAACTTTTAAAGTTTTCTCGGTTTTCTTATTAACTTTGCAAACTGTAATAAAAACAGGTGTAATGTCAGACTTAACAGACACAATTTTAATCAAAGCCAGTGGGCTTATGGACAAATACGGCATTTCGTCGGTTACGATGGACGATATAGCCAAGGAATGCCGTATATCAAAACGAACCCTTTATGAGAATATCCCCGACAAACGCACACTAGTGTGGTACTGCGTCCTTTTCAACCGCAACAAAACAAGAAACGAGATGAAAGATGTGGTGAGCGAGTCGTCAAGCACACTCGATGCCCTACTGCATATCTACCAACGTATGCGATCAACCCTCACCGAAACTTCAAGCATTTTCTTCAAAGATATGCACCGTCTATATCCCGACTTAGAAAAGAAATGCCGAGAGATGCACCGTGAACAGGCCCAAGCTTTCGGAGATTTCTTAGCAAAAGGGATTCAAGACGGAATGTTTAGTGCCAATATCGACTTAAAACTTGCTGCCGAAGTTTTCATGGCTCAATCAACAGCCATTATGAAAGAAATCAATACTACAAATGATATACAAACCATCAAAAAGATGATTGACACAGCTTTTGTGATTTTTTTAAGAGGTGTTGCCACTCCTAAAGGCATTGAAATCATTGACAAGTTTTTAAACGAAAATAATTTATATTAAAATAAACAAACTTTACAAGATGAAGATTAACTTAAAACAATGCATGATAGTAGCACTACTTTCATTCGGCATGGTGAGCATCAACGCTCAAAATGTCACGCAGAGCAGCGACTCTATCAATCTCACACTTGACGAATGCTTACGCATAGCACTCAACGAGAATCCCACTATCAAGGTAGCCGACATGGAAATTACCCGAGTGGATTACTCTAAGCAGGAAACTATTGGACAATTGTTCCCTGAAATCTCATTTGCGGGTTCTTATAGCCGTACAATCGAGAAACAAACCATGCAGATGAACGGTCAAAGTTTCCAAGTCGGTAGCGACAATTCTTATAGCGTAGGGTTCTCGGCATCATTGCCGCTTGTAGCTGTACAATTGTGGAAATCACTTAAACTTAGCGACAATCAAATTCTACAAAACGTAGAAAAGGCTCGTGAATCACGCCTTTCATTAGTAAACCAAGTGCAAAACGCATACTACGGATTGCTATATGCGCAAGATGCCCTGAACGTATTGGTTGAAAACCGTGAAACAGCCAAATTGAATGCCGATATTTACAAGAAGAAATTTGAAAACGGTACAGCTTCTGAATATGACGTGTTGCGTGCCGAAGTTCAAGTGAAAAACATAGAGCCATCCATCCTAGATATGGAAAACACCATACGTCAAGCAAAACTTCAATTAAAGTTGCTCATGGGTATGGATATGGGTATTAAATTAGGCGTAAACGGCAACTTGTCAAACTATCAAGATTCTATGTACAAGAATGTGCTTGACACCAACGTTTCTATAGAAAACAACAGCAGTCTTCGCACCCTAGACCTTCAAACAGAAGCTCTTAAACAGGCTTATGAAGTTCAAAAAGCATCTTGGTATCCAACTCTTGCACTTACAGCCAACTACAATTGGACTTCGCTCAATAACGGCACTCCTTTCAAAAATCTTACTTGGAATCCTTATTCTACAGTAGGCATTTCATTCTCTTTGCCTATTTTCCAAGGCGGACGACGCTACAGCAAGCAAAAACAAGCTGAAATCTCTTATCGAGAAATGTCATGGCAACGTGAGAACCTAGAAAACTCTCTTAAACTTCAGGTTCAAGCCCAATTCGACAACATACAAAAAAGCGTGAGTCAAATAGAAACCAACAAAGCCGGAGTAGACCAAGCAGTCAAAGCCAACCAAATCATGGAAAAGAGTTTCCGCATCGGTGCGGCTTCTTATCTTGACTTGCGAGATAGCGAAAACGCTCTTATGTCGGCAAAGTTGGCATACTACCAATCTATCTACAACTACCTAGTTGCTCATAGCAACCTAGAATATGTATTAGGAAATACTAACCTAGACAAATACAACACATCTAAATAATCTTTTGATAATAATAAAAACGATATATAGATTATGACACTTAAAGCAAAATTTTTAAGCCTTGCCTCTTTCTCTCTAGTTCTAGGAGCATGCAGCGGCAACAGCGAACAAAAAGAAGAGGCAGTAACCGAACAACTGCCAATCGTTAAAGTACAGAAAGTTTACGCACAAAACGTGCCTCAAATCGGTTCTTACACTGCTACTGTAGAACCTTTCAAGAGCAACAACATCACAGCCAACATGTCTAACCGTATTAAAGAAATCAAGGTTGACGTGGGTTACAATGTTGCCGAGGGTCAACCTCTGGTCATTCTTGACAATGTGAACGTAGAACAACTTGAAGTACGCATCGCCAACCAAGAGCGTGAATACAATCGCGCTGTAGAACTCCTTAACATTGGCGGCGGAACACAACAAGCCGTAGACCAATTAAAGACCGAACTTGACGCTTCAAAGCGCAGCCTTCAGAACTTAAAGGAGAACATGGTGCTTACCAGCCCAATATCAGGCGTTGTCACTGCACGCAACTATGAAGATGGCGATATGACCGGTGCTAGTCCTATTCTTACTATCGAGCAAATGCGTCCAGCTAAGATTTTGGTTAACGTGAGTGAAAGCGAATTTCCTAAAGTTAAGAAAGGAATGAAAGTTGACGTTAAACTAGACACCTATGGCGAAGAAGTATTTGAAGGTACAGTTTACTTGATTCACCCTACAATCAATGCGGCAACTCGTACATTCCAAGTTGAAATCACTGTTCCCAACAGCGACGGTCGCATACATAGCGGTATGTTCGCTCGTGTAGATATGCAATTCGGCACATCTAGCCACGTGGTTGTTCCTGACCGCGCGGTTGTTAAACAAACTGGTTCTGGAACACGCTACGTATATACATATAAGGACGGTAAAGTCACTTATCACAAAGTAGAGCTAGGACAACGACTTGGCGACAGCTACGAGCTTATATCTGGCGTTGAGAACAACGCAGAAGTTGTAGTTTCTGGTCAAACTCGCTTAGGCGATGGAATGAGTGTTCAACTTGCAACAGAAGAAACTCCAGTTGCAACAGAGTCCGAAAAATAAGTATAATCCTATAAATATTATAATATGAGTTTATATTCAGGTGCAGTAAAACGTCCCGTTATGACCACGCTCTGCTTCGTAGCAGTGCTAATCATAGGACTTTTCTCCTTGGCTAAATTGCCAATCGACCTACTTCCCGATATTGAAACTAATACAATCATGGTGATGACCACCTATCAAGGTGCCAGCGCCGAAGATATTGAGCAAAATGTAACACGACCTCTAGAGAACACTCTGAACTCTGTAGAACACTTGAAGCATATCACTTCAAAATCTAAAGAAAACATCTCTATTGTTACGCTTGAGTTTGAATTTGGATACGATATTGACGTATTAACTAATTACGTGCGCGACAAACTTGATATGGTGAAGAGTTATCTGCCTGATGACGCTGAGAACCCTATCATTTTCAAGTTCAGTACCGACATGATTCCAATCATGCTTCTTTCTGTTCAAGCAGAAGAAAGTATGCCGGGACTTTATAAGATACTAGATGAAAACGTTGCCAATCCATTAGCACGCGTCGATGGTGTGGGCTCGGTATCTATTTCCGGAGCTCCTCAACGTGAGATTCATGTCTACGTAGACCCTATAAAACTTGAAGCCTACAACCTAAGCATCGAAACAATATCAAGCATTATCGGTGCCGAAAACAGGAATATACCCGGCGGTACATTCGACATCGGCAGCAACACTTATGCTCTTCGCGTTGAAGGTGAGTTCAATGATGCAAGAGAAATGGGCAACATTGTAGTTGGCTCAAGCAACGGAAGTATCATTTACTTGCGCGACGTAGCCACTATAGACGACTCTCTAGAAGAACGTGCTCAACAAGCCTACAACGACGGAAAGAAAGGCGCGATGATTATCATCCAAAAGCAATCGGGGGCAAACTCCGTAGAGATTTCCAATAAAGTAATGGAGCAACTTCCTGATTTGCAAAAACGTCTGCCTAGCGATGTTAAACTAGGTATTATCGTAAACACATCCGACAACATCAACAACACTATCGCTTCATTGGCTGAAACAGTATTGTACGCATTGTTATTTGTCGTAATCGTTGTGTTCGGATTCCTAGGTCGCTGGCGTGCTACTATTATCATCGCTATTACAATCCCAATCTCGTTGATTGCCTCTTTCATTTACTTGTTTGCTACAGGAGAAACATTAAATATCATCTCCCTATCGGCATTGTCAATTTCTATCGGTATGGTGGTGGACGACGCTATTGTGGTGCTTGAAAACGTCACAACACACATCGAGCGCGGTAGCGATCCTAAGCAAGCTGCTGTACATGGAACTAATGAGGTGGCTATCTCCGTTATTGCTTCCACATTAACACTTATCGCAGTGTTCTTCCCATTGACACTCGTTACTGGTATGACAGGTGTGCTATTCAAGCAATTGGGTTGGATGGTATGTATCATGATGATTATATCTACTGTTTGTGCATTGACACTTACT
>CAZSHA010000025.1:0-28663 GCA_964606575.1 uncultured Muribaculaceae bacterium
TATCGGTGCGGATTAGGTAATCCAACAAGCGACGACGCTTACCTACAAGTTTCTTTAATGCACGAGCTGTGTTATAATCTTTGTGGTTTGACTTTAGATGTTCAGTCAAATGGGAAATACGGATAGAGAATAATGCTATCTGAGATTCAGCTGATCCAGTATCAGTATTGCTGGCTCCGTAAGTTCCAAAGATTTCTTTCTTTTTGTCAGAATCTAAATACATTCTATTAATTATTATATAGTTAGTAAAAATGAACGTGCAAAGATAGGCATATTTTTTGGAATAGCGAGCGATATGTTGAAAAAAATAGCAGATGAAATACGCTTTTTTTTAGGAAATGCACTACCTTTGCAGTCGAAATAGGTATAATATGCAAAAGATTAGAAATATTGCGATAATCGCGCACGTGGACCACGGAAAGACTACCTTGGTCGATAAGATGTTGCTTGCAGGGAATTTGTTCCGAAATAATCAGAGTACAGGTGAGTTGGTGCTAGATAATAATGATTTGGAGAGAGAAAGGGGGATAACCATTCTTTCAAAAAATGTATCTATTGACTATAACGGATATAAAATCAATATCATTGACACTCCGGGACACAGCGATTTCGGTGGCGAGGTTGAGCGAGTGTTGAATATGGCTGACGGTTGCTTGTTGCTGGTAGATGCATTTGAAGGGCCAATGCCACAAACTCGCTTCGTGCTTGAAAAGGCATTGCAGATAGGGTTGAAACCTATTGTAGTGGTGAATAAAGTGGATAAGCCTAATTGCCGTCCTGACGAGGTGCAAGAAATGGTGTTTGACCTGATGTTCAACTTGAATGCTACCGAAGAACAATTGGATTTCCCGACAATATACGGTTCGGCTAAGCAGAACTGGATGAGTACTGATTGGAGAAAGCAGACCGACAATATACTTCCTCTTCTTGATGCGATAATCGAACATATACCAGGACCTGAAGTGATTGAGGGTGATGCCCAGATGCTTATTACCTCGCTGGATTACTCGTCATACGTGGGTCGTATTGCGATAGGTCGTGTGCATCGTGGCGAAATACGTGAGAACATGGATGTCGCTCTATGCAAAAAAGACGGAACAGTGTTGCGTCAACGCATAAAGGAGCTGCATACTTTTGAGGGCATGGGACGTAAGAAAGTGGAAAGCGTTAAGTCAGGCGATATATGTGCTTTGATTGGTATTGAGGGATTTGAGATAGGCGATACGATAGCCGATTTTAAAAATCCAGAGCCGCTACCTCGTATAGCTATAGACGAGCCTACTATGTCGATGACTTTTACGATAAATGATTCTCCTTTCTTCGGAAAAGACGGAAAATTCGTTACTTCTAGGCATATAGCCGATCGCTTGGCTAAAGAGCTTGATAAGAATCTTGCGTTGCGTGTAGAGCGTACCGAACGTGATGATGCTTGGACTGTCTATGGTCGTGGCGTGTTGCACTTGGCTGTGTTGATTGAAACGATGCGACGTGAGGGATATGAGCTTCAAGTGGGACAACCGCAAGTTATTATCAAGGAAATAGATGGTGTAAAATGCGAGCCTGTGGAAGCGCTATCAATAAATGTTCCTGAAGAATATTCAAGTAAGATTATAGACATGGTGACTCGTCGCCGTGGCGAGCTAGTGAGCATGGATACTCAGAACGACAGAATCAATATGGAATTTAATATACCTTCTAGAGGTATTATAGGATTGCGTACCAATGTGCTTACCGGATCGGCTGGTGAGGCTATCATGTCGCACCGCTTCTTGGAATATCAGCCTTGGAAAGGCGAGATTGTACGCCGCACCAACGGTTCTCTTATCGCTATGGAAGCTGGAACGGCTTATGCTTACGCTATTGATAAACTTCAGGATCGTGGACGTTTCTTCATATTCCCGCAAGAAGAAGTTTATGCGGGTCAAGTAGTAGGAGAGAACGCAAAAGATAATGATATTGTGGTGAATGTCACAAAGTCGAAGAAGCTAACCAATATGCGTGCTTCTGGAGCAGATGATAAGGCTCGAATAGTTCCTCCTGTGGTGTTCAGCTTGGAAGAAGCTCTTGAATACATCAAGGCTGATGAATATGTAGAGGTTACTCCGAGTCATATACGTATGCGTAAGATTATCCTTGACGAGATAGAACGCAAACGTGCAAACAAAGACTAAAATATTGTAAATACTTCGTTTCATAATTTTATTTTTTCTCCTTAGAACCTGATATAAAGGTGCTAAGGAGTTTTTTTATGGTATGACAAAGAGAACAAAATGGTGTAAGTATATGTTATTGGTTAAGTGTTGAACTGTAAAAACAAAGGATTATGAAAAGATTAAAAAGTTTATTGGTGATGCTAGCCAGCGCGTCGATGCTAATTAGCGTATCGGCTCGTGAGGATGATGAGGTGAGGATTAACTATTCCGATTTGCCTCAGAAGGTTCGTACGTTTTTAGAAACTAATTTTGATGTGTATGAACCGAAAAAGATTGAGTACATGGAAGTGCGTAATTTCTATGATTTAGAGTTGTACAACGGATATGACTTGAAATTTGCGGGAAATGGAGATGTGATAGAAATCGAAGCTCCAGACGACGGTACAATCAATGCTTCCATATTGGAGAAGGTGCTTCCAACTAATACAGTCGCATATTTGAAAGCTAATTCGTATATAGATGGTGTGGAGGATATGAAGGTGGTCAAGCGGGGCGGTTATCTGATTGAGTTGGATAAAAAGTATATCCAAGGGAAGCCAATGTGCAAGTTGCGTTTTGATTCACAAGGCAATATAATTACAGTATCAAAAGCTAAAAGGAAGTGAAAAAAAAGGAGATGCGTGTCATCTCCTTTTTTTATGTGTTTAGTACCAATCTACTCCATTGGAATAACTGCTGCGTTTGTCGTATTTTAAGTCACTTAATAGCGAAGACTTGACTGCTATATGGAAATTGTAAGATTTGTAAGGACCTAAAGGAACGAAGCTAGCACTCATAGAGAAACAGTGTAGGTCACGTGATACCGCACAGTTCATATAAGCGATTTTGCCTCTGTCGAAGTCATAACTGGCAGAGAAGTTAAAAGACCAATTCTTTGTCGGTCTGATGTTTCCTGAGAAACTCAGATTTTGTGTCCATTTGCCGTTGTATTCAAGTTTTTCCTTGTTGAATGTTCCGTAGGAATAGTTTACTGAATAGTTTAGTGACAAACTCCAAGGGAATTGCCATTTGGCGTAGCCATCGGTGTTAAAATCGGTGTTTCCGCTATTCTGTGATTGTCCGTTTTCTTGTGAGCTGTTTTCTGGCTCTTTGGTTGTTTTTTTGCTGTCCTTTTTCTTAAAAGTGTCGTTATTGAACGTGTAAGAGAAAGATGTACCTGTGCTAGACAATTTAGCAAGACCTTTACCGGCTTGTAGGCGTGTGCGATCAACTCGGACTGGGTTACCAGCCGCATTTAGTTGATATGTGTAGACATCCCATGTTGCGTTCAGGTTAAGATTGAACCCTTTTGTCAACCGCAATAACATGGATGTGGTGATGTTACTCCAACGTAGCGAGTCGGCTGCGAAATTATAAGACTGGCTTATTGATAGGTTCTCAATCAAAGAAACTTTCTTTACGCCTGTTGTATCGTCGTCGCTCTTTACTTTCATTTCTAGGTTGTTGGCTAGCGTGTAGCTCACTGTTCCGCTTTTTCCTTGCCCAGCTGAGCCGAAAATTCCGTGTTGAAAATAAGAGTATTTGCGTGTCCTAATCTCTCCGGTCCTTTTGTCGGTATAGGCGTAAGTTCCATAATATCCCCATCCTGGAGCACTAAAGTCGGGCGATGCCGAGAATGAAACTGTGGGGGTTAGCACATGGCGGATCATCTGCACCTTGTCGCCTAAGAATTTCATAGGCTTGAAAAATCCATATATCTTGGTGTCGAATGAGATTCCCCCAGAGAAATCGAAAACGTTGTAAAAATTATAAGTAGTGTCTTGAACTTCAGCTGATGCTGCAGGATTCCATTGGCGGCGTATCTTGCTTGTGTACATGCGGTCGTTCAATGTGATGTTAGGTGTTACATTCAAGTATTTGAACACGTTGAACGTTGCCGATACTGGCATAGTGTGTCGCATTCCGTTTCTCCAATCTTTGATAAGGCTCTTTTTAAAAAAATCATCTTGCTTGGCTGTCAATTGGTTTTGGAAGATACCAGTGTATGAAATTTTGATTTTTTCATACCATTTTTCGTCACCTACAGCACGTTTGCGCTTGAATGGCGATACTTGCGACAATGTCACCGTAACGTTAGGGAACGATACAGTCAACGTAGAGTCGGCAGTGCGTTGCGCTATATTGGCAGTTGTCGATAGGCTCCATTTAGAGTTTGGGAAACGGTAGGTCATATTCACCGTGCTACTTTTTGTGTTTTCGGTGAAATCGCTGCTATAATAACTATTCAAGTCGTTTCGTGTATAGCCGCTTGTAGTGAAGTTTACACTCGCAGAGAACGACATGTTCGGGTTGGCTTTTGCATCTTGAGCGTGGGTCCATGCTATCTTGAAGTTGTGGTATTTAGAATAGTCGGCTTCACCCTTATCACCAGTTATGGTGGTGATATAGCTTAAATCAAATTTACCGTTGAACTTATATCTTTTGTTGTATGTCGATTGGGCATTCAGTCCCCAAGAACCGCGTGTGTAAATCTCGCCAGTCAATGCAAGGTCCATATTATTGTTTATAGCGAAATAATATCCGCCTTCACGCAAGTAGAAACCTCTGTTATAATCTTCACCGAAAGTGGGAACGATGATACCCGATGAATATTCATCGGTGAAAGGGAAGAAACCGAATGGAACGGCGATAGGCAACGGAACATCGGCTAATACCATATAGACAGGACCAGTCACAACATTCTTTTTAGGCTTCATTTTTCCTTGTGTGATTTTGAAGTAGAAGTGCGGATGGTCGTGGTTGTCGCAAGTGGTATAGCGGGCGTTCTTGATATAGTATTCATCATTCTCCATTTTCTTGCTTTGACCGCCTGTGACGTATCCTTCACCTTGTTGAGTCACAACATCGGATATAAAGCCTTTTCGGCTTTTGAAGTTGTATTTCATCGTTTTTGAGGCATACTCACCGCTGCGGTCTTTAAAAACGGGTGTTCCGCTAATGTTGCCGATACTGTCGGGAGCGCCTTCGGCGTAAACGACATTAGTGCCTAAATCCATGCGTATCTTATTGGCTTCCAAGTCAATCTCTCCGTATTTCACGGTACTCTGACCATACATGTAGGCATCGTTGTTGCCTATGAGTACGAGAGAGTCTTTTGCCTGAAACTCAATGATTTCGTCCAAGTCGACTTTACGTTTTACGAATCGGGATACGGTGTCAACCTTTGTCGTATCGCTTGTGGCACTTGCTACTGCCAAAGTGTCGCCTAAGGCGATTTTTAGGCTGTCGGCTAAAGGGCTATCTATAACATCTTTTTCTATCTTAATAACCGCTGAATCAATTTTCGTGGCTAGTTTGTCGAGCTTTTTTGCCGTATTCTTGGCTGACAATTGCCATGCAGCAGGTTCAAAAAGATAGAAAAACGCTATCAGTAAAAATATGATATATATTCGAGCTTGTTTCAATTATAGTCTTCGCAAAATTATTTGCAAAAATACACAATTACATTCATTTGAACATAAGAATGTCCAAATTTTAATAAGTTATTACGATAATAAAACTTATTTTAAATTGAGTTCACCACCTTTTCTCCTGCGATAAACTGCCTTACATTTTCGACCGCTATATCCATTAGGCGTGTACGAGCCTCGGTTGTAGCCCATGCGATGTGCGGTGTTATATAGCAGTTTTTGGCTTGTAGTAGCGGACTGTCTGCCTTTGCTGGTTCAACGGTGAGTACGTCGGTTCCGAAAGCGGCAATTTTCCCATAGTTAAGGGCTTCGGCTAGGTCTTGCTCGTTGACGAGCGGACCTCTGCCAGTGTTGATAAGTATAGCCGTGTGCTTCATTTGGTTCAATGCGTTGCTGTTTATAATCTCCTTGGTGGAGTCGGTTAGCGGACAGTGCAAGGATATGACATCGGCATCAGATAAGACCTGGTTTAATGGAGCAGATGTGATACCGTCGGGAAGTGTCGTTTGTGCCTTAGATGTTACGGCAAGCACTTTCATCCCGAATGATAATGCTATCTTAGCTACCGACGTTCCTATGTTGCCAAGTCCGATTATACCGATTGTTTTGTTTTGAAGCTCTACTATTGGTGTGTTCCAGTAGCAAAAATCGGGGCAGTCGCTCCATTTCCCGTTTTTAGCCTCATGAGCATATTGGGCTACGCTATTGGTGATGTTTAGAATGTGTGCGAATACCATTTGAGCCACCGATGCGGTGCTATAGGCGGGGATATTTGTGACTGTGATACCCAAATCGTGAGCCGCCTCAATGTCGACCACGTTATATCCAGTGGCAAGTACTCCGATGTATTTGAGTGTAGGGCAGGCTGACATTATATTGCGGTCAATAACGACTTTGTTGGTGAATATGATTGTAGCATCTCCAATGCGTGTAATAACGTCAGCAGGCTTGGTGCGGTCGTATATTGTAACTTCGCCAAGCTTTTTTAATCCGTTCCAGCTTAAATCGCCTGGGTTTAACGTATATCCGTCTAGTACAACTATTTTCATAAAATTATTTTTTAGTCAGTGAAATATAGTATACAAATATATGGAAACTGGAGTTTATTTGAAAATTTTTGGAGAACTTTGAAAGGAATTTGAAAAGTTTGCGTCTAAGTGTGTAGAAACAAATGAAAAAGATGAATAACGCAGAATTTGAATTTACGGAAATGGTGAAGAAATACAAGAAAACGATTTATGCCGTTTGCTATTTCTTCTCAAAAGATAATGATGAGGTTAGCGACCTTTATCAAGAAATATTAATAAATCTGTGGAAAGGCTTTGATAAGTTTAGAGGCGACAGTAGCGTCAAGACTTGGATTTGGCGTGTGAGCCTTAACACTTGCAACTCGTTAGAACGAAAGAAGAAGAGTAGTGTACAGACCATTCCGCTTTCGGTCGATATTGACTTGTACAACGATACCGATGCGAAGAGTAAGCAGGTGAAGATGCTATATGATAGGATAAACCGACTCGATGTCTTTGATAGGGCAATTATTCTCCTTTGGCTGGAGAACATGAACTATCAGGATATAGCCAACGTGATGGGTATATCTCTGTCGGCAGTCACAACGAGGTTGTTCAGGATAAAGGAACAGCTAAAAACGATGTCAAACGATTAAATGATTAAAACAATTATGGACAAGACGAAAGATTTCGATGAATTGCAAGAACTTAAAGTTCAGTTCAATCTCATAAGTGAGAAGCTTGAAAAGCAAGCTATTATAAACGAATCGTTAATTAAAGAATCAATGAAACGAAAAATATCTTATGTTGAAAGGTTTTACAAGTGGTATTTCGCGGCACTGGTTGTTGTTATCCCATTATTAACGGCAATTCTTTTATATAAAAATGCTCATTGGGGATTGGTGGTATTCACATTGGTGGCTTTGTTGGTGGAGTCTATGTTATATTTTAGGGGATATCGTACTTTGAACTCTAAAGAACTTATGGTAATGGGATTCGTGGATGCGATGGAGCGGGTTTCTTTATTCAAGAAACGGTTTAGCTTGGTTACAAAGATAATGATGATACCTTCGCTAATAATATTTGTGATGTTTATAGGTTTATTTACTAATTATACTTTCGATGTAGGTTATGTGATTTATTATGGCTTGTTTATTTTGGCGGCTCTTATCTGGGAATATACCCGCAAAAAGAAAATGTTTGCTAAATTGGATACATTGCTGGAGCAAATCAAGGAGCTACGAAAAGTATAAAGTATCGTAAAATGCAAAGTGCCGGTAGGATGTCCTTATCGGCACTTTATTTTTTCGAGATTGTGGGATTTTTGTAAATTTGTTAGGTAAGACACTGAAAATTAGGGTTTTCCGAATAGGGTGGCGAGGTTGTTGAAGCGAGTGAGTGAGGATGCCCCGAATTTAGCCATTTCTTCCTGTACTTTTTCTGTCGGTTTGGCTACGGTGATGTGGGATTTTGAGTAAAATTTGTCGGCATAGCATACTAATTTTTCCTCAATACTCATTGGCAACATGTCGCGATGAGGCAATGGCAAGTTCTGGTCGATGATGTCTTGTGCTGATAGCCCAGAGCCAGTGTGCCGTTCGCACACAAGTGCATGTCGGCGCATGCCTAGATTGTCGAGCAACTCACGTCCAAGATATCCGTGGCATATATAGGGCTTGTCGCCGTGGCAATGGATTGATGGGGCATGAGTCATGAATATGCCTATGTCGTGCAACATAGCGGCTTCGTATGTGAAACTGCGGTCGATTTTCAATTGTGGATTCTTATCGGTAAGCGACAATGCTAAATCAGCAACCTGCTTGCTGTGAGCAACAAGCAGGTTGTAAGCATCGCTACCTTCTGGGTAGTATTTTTTTAGGATGTTCAAACAGTCAATCACAAAGTCGCTGTAAATTGTGTTTACTCAACTATTGTCACCCAGTTGTGAGTGTCAGGCTCATCGCCTAGCTGAATAGCACGCAAACGGTTGTATAGTTTAGTGGTGATTTCCCCCGGTTCGTTGTTTTCAGAGAAAATGTAACTCTTGCCCTCTTCAACGTCGTCGATGCGTGAAATAGGTGTTGCTACTGCTGCAGTTCCACATTCAGCGGCTTCTTGGCATTCAGCAAGTTCTTCAAGCGGAATTGGACGGCACTCAACTTCTATACCTAAGTCCTTTGCTATTTGTTGAAGGCTCATGTTGGTTACTGATGGAAGAATAGAGCCTGATTTAGGCGTTATATATACGCCGTTTTTAATAGCGAAGAAATTGGCAGGCCCGCATTCGTCGATGTATTTTTTCTCTTTAGGGTCAAGATACAATACAGCAGAATATCCTTCAGACTTGGCACGTTCGCCAGCCATAAGGCTTGCCGCATAGTTCCCTCCCACTTTCCAGCGCCCAGTTCCGCAAGGAGCGGCACGGTCATATTCACGGTAGATAGCAACCTTGGTGGGTTTGAAACCTTCCTTGAAGTATGGCCCTACTGGGGTTACGAAAATTAAAAAAATATATTCTGTTGCGGGTTTCACACCAACTTGAGCGCTCATGCCGATTTCAAGCGGACGTATGTACAGAGAAGCGCCGCTTCCGTATGGCGGGATAAAGCGTTCGTTCAGCTTTACAACCTTTTTCACCATTTCGCAGAACAAGTCTTCAGGGATAGGAGCCATCATGATACCGTTGGCGCTGCGTTGAATGCGTTTTGCATTCTCGTCCATGCGGAATATCCTGATTTTGCCGTCTTTACCTCTGAAAGCTTTCATGCCTTCGAAAATCTCTTGTCCGTAGTGGAGGCATGTAGCCGCCATGTGTATGTTGATGTTTTCAGAGTCGGTTACTTCTATTTCGCCCCACTTTCCATCCTTATAAGTGCAACGCACGTTATAGTCGGTTTTCATATAGCCGAAAGAAAGGTTGCCCCAATCTATGCTTTGATTATTGTCCATAGCTTAATGCTTTAGAATTGTAGTTTTTGTATATGTATGATTCTTGTTCAAAAATTGTGTCACATTGCCACTTTTTGTGTCACGTTGCCCACTTTCACGATGTATATCCCTCGTGATGCGACTTTTAGCGTAGATGTGCCAGCATTAAGAGTGGCTTGCGATACCAGTTGCCCTAGAATGGTGAACACCTTTACTTGCGATTTATGTTGCAGTCGCACAACGATGTTGCCGTCTTTGCTGAAAATTTCTACACCCTCGGCAATGCGGGATTCTATGTTGCTAGGAGCCGTAATCTCATGGTTAGCCTCCCGCCACTGCTGTTGTGCTGTGACGTGGCTTGCTGCAACGCTTGCAAGCATCATTATGGCTAAAATGACAATTTTTCTCATGAGAATACCTAAAATATTTCCACAAATATACAGCAAATTCTTCATGCTTGAAACAATATATCGCATTTTTTATCGTTTTTGCGGCTTTCTCTTGGGAAAAATATCCTACTTGAATGTTATACTACCATTTCGGCAGTCACTACTTAAGAATAAAAATAAAATGTTTTATTTGGACGTTTCGTCGAAGGGGTATTTGCGGCGGGGATTTTTAGGGAACCAGCCTTTTCGTACTCGTTCTTGTTGCTCAAAAACTTCAAGGATGCTCCAGAATGATGAGAATGCGGTGACTCCAAGCAATGCCGAGAATAACACGTTGTCGACAATGAGGGTGAATGCTCCGCACACTATTCCTAATATCAAGAATACCCACCAACAACGTGTGCCGAAGTGGTATTCTCCTTTGATTACGATAGGGTGGAACAAGCCGATTATCAAGAATGTGCTTATGCCGATTACTAGTCCCAGTAGATTGTTTTCTTCAAGAAATTCCATAAGTGTATTATTTAATGTTTAAAATTGTACTGCTAATGCTATTCCTAATGAATTGTTGCCGCTATCGTAGGCGGGTAATGCTACGATAGACTTATTTGATGTGCGTTTGCCGTTGTTTATGCCGAACAGCTTTTTCTCGAATGGTATTAGCCAGTAGCTGATTCTTGCACTCAGAATGGCTATGCCTGCGCCTCCGATTATGTCGCTAAACCAGTGACGATTGTTGTATAGCCGCAAGAATGCCACCCCTGTTGCTGCTGTATAGCCTACTGCTCCCCACAAGTTGCCGTGCTCGATTCGTAGCATTTCTGCACTTAGGAATGTCGATGCTACGTGTCCTGATGGGAATGAGTGGTCGTCGCTGCCATCTGGGCGTGTGCGGTGAACTATGTGCTTTAAGCCTTGTGTAATGGTGTATAGCACCGCATAGGAGTTGAAAAATGCCATATAGCCATCGATTGATGATACGTTGCTCTTGTGTTTGGCTAAACTTAATGATACGCTAGTTGCTGTGGGTACGTATCGCAAGAATTCATCAAGTTTGATACGATGATGACTGCCTCGCAAGTCGGTGACTCGTTTTTGCAGGCTGTGATCAAAATCCCTGACAGGGTCGATAAAGAAAGAACTTGCTCCAAGGGCTATTAAAGCTCCTGGAAGTATTAGCTGCTTTGCTTTGAATGATGTAGGCGTTGCCTTTTGGCTGTAAACGGTGTCATTCTTCTCCGTTGCTTGTGCGACTGGTGAGAAAAGAATGATTATTGCCGTGATGATTATTGCTATGTCTTTCCTATTGTTCATTCGGATGCAAATATAGCTAGATTCTTTCAATATGCAAAAAGCCCCCTGAACTGCGGGGGCTTTGATGAATCTTATTTACGTCCTTCTAGGTCGTCGTTAGAAATTGATTTGTTTACTTTCTTAACTCGTGCCTTTAGTGTTCCGAATCGGTAGGATATGTTGATAGAGAATGTGCGTTGCATTGATTTGCTCCAACTTTCTCCTAAGATGTCGCCACGCACGTATTCGGTTGTGTTCGTGCGGTATTTAGGCGAGAATGGTCGATTGGCACTTAGTCTTACTGTCAACCGATTTTCTTTCAAGAACGAGCGGTTGAGGCTTAAGGCATAGGAGAATGTGCATAATCCTTTTGAGTAGTTTGATAATGCTCTAACGTAGAATAGGTTCCCCATTACGCTGAGGTTTATTTTCCAAGGCATCTTTTGTGAAAGGTTGTAATATGCGAAATAATTCCACCCTTCGTTCTCTATGTTTTGCAGCTTATTTATGTTTTTGCTCCAATTAATCATGGAATTAAGCATGACTTGTGTCTTGCTCGTGATTCTCCATTGAACATAGGTGCTAAATCCCCAGATGCGTTTCTTGCCTGCATTTACGTTAGTGCTATACAGAATGTCACCATCGGCATATTGGTAACTAGTTAAGGCGTTGTTTGCCCATTGGTGGTTTATTCCAGCCGTTATGGAAATTTTCCGTTTCATCAATGAGTATGAGATGCCAGCTGAGTTGTTGCGAGTGCTTTCTAGGTTTGGATTTCCATAAGATATATTTGTTGGTGAGTTCTTTATCGTTGTAGGGTTTAAATAGGATATGCCTGGGCGATTGATGCGAGTGGAGTAGTTGGCACGGAATGTGTTGGCATTGTTCAACTTATAGCTTAAGCTGATGGTTGGGACAATGTCGCCTATATTACTGCTGAATTTAGGTTGCGAGCCGTCTTTGTATTCGCCTGTCAAGTGGGCATGCTCATATCGAAGCCCAGCTCTAGCTCCCCATTTTTTACCGTTGTAGGCATATTCTGCATAGGCTGCTCCTATACTTGTGTCGTGGCTGAAATCGGTTGAATCAGCGTTCCCGTTGCTATAGTCTTGTGTTGTGTAACTGTCGTTAAGTCGTAATATATACTTTGCACCAATTTCAAGTTTGTGGTATTTAGCGAATGGGCGAGTCCAGTCGATTTGGAACGTATGTTCATAGAATGTGCGTTCGTTGTGAATGTCGTTCCACGTGTAGTCAAGTGGGAAATTCACGTAATCGTAATAATCGGTTTCGGTGTCTTTTTCGTAATCGGTAGTTGATATCAAGTAAGATAGGGTTATGGCTTCACCCTTATTCTTGGTAAGATGTTGGTAGTCTATTTTACCGTCGAAATAGAATGATTTGTAATGAGGAACGTCTACGGTGTGGCGGTAGGAGTGCAAGAGGTCGCCATTGGAGTTGCTCATTTCGGTTATATAATCGCTAAAGTTGTGATTTGTGTACTGGTAGCCGCCAAACGACACCGTCACAAGATTGAGAGTGTCAATCTCATAGCTGGCTTCAAAATTACCATAATTTGAAGTGCCTTTATAGGTGCCGGCTCCATCTTTGAAATATCGGTTTCCTGAATTGATATATGTGTAATCCTTTCCGCTCCAACGTTCTTGCGTGCTTTGCTTGTTAATGCCGTAGTTGGCTGTAGCTGTTAACTTTCCTATTTGCGTAGTTAGGTAAAAATTGCCGTTTAAGTTTTTGTGGTTGGATGTTCCGAATGAGGCAGAGCCCGCGACACCTTCTATTTTAAGTCCGTCATCAGTTACGATATTAAGAATACCAGTCACACCTTCGGCATCATACTTAGCCCCTGGCTCGGTGATGACTTCCACTTTCTTAATCATACTCGCAGGTATAGATTTCAAAATATCCTTAGGATTGTTACTCCAGCTAGTGTTCGGACGACCATTCTTATAGATTTTGAAATTGCTGTTTCCGTTCACTTGTATGTTTTCGTTGGCATCAACAGTGACAAGAGGGACTTTTTTAAGCATGTCGAATATGTTGTTGGTCTTGCTGTCTTCATCGCCTTGAATGTCATAGCTTAGACGGTCTATCTCGGTGGAAACAAGCGGTTTCTGTGCTTCTACAACAACGCCTTTAAGCAAGTTCTCATCATTTTTGATTATTATTGTGCCGAAATCGTGAGTTTTCTTGGTTACGGTAATGTCAAAATCCTTGTTGATGCTTTTTTTGCCAACTGAATATATTTGTAAATTATATTTTCCGGTTTTTGTCAGAGGCAGGTTGAATTTTCCGTTAATATCTGTAGTTTCCATGTTCACAGGCTTATTTTTTGTTGAATGAGAATATATTTTAACGGTTGCGTAAGGCTCTGTTACGCCAGTTGAGTCGGTTACGATACCTTTGACGGCAAATTGTGCTATAGCTGGTGTTGCTGTTGCAACGATAGCAATAATGAATAGGATTAGCTTTTTCATAAACATAAATCTTAAAAATATCCGATAGTTCTTGATTTATATATGAGTCGAAACAAGAACGGATATTGTTGCACGCACAAATCGTATTTAACGTGGTTTAACACATTCCCGATTAAATAGATAATTGAGATAGTCGATGTTCCAAATCGGTGCTGTTTAATTTTGTGTAAAGTCTGCCTTTGTGTGCTAGGGATATGTTTCCAGTTTCTTCGGAAACAACGACGGCTATAGCGTCGCTTGCTTGAGCTATACCTAATGCGGCGCGATGGCGTAAACCCAAATACCGAGGTAGGCTGGTGTCATGTGAAACAGGCATAATGCAGCCAGCCGCCGATAGCTTGTCACCCGACACGATTAATGCGCCGTCGTGAAGTGGGCTATTTTTGAAAAAGATGTTTTCTATGAGTCGTGTGTTGATGCGTGCCTCAATCATATCTCCAGTGCGTTCATAATTCTCAAGCGAAACTTCTTGCTGTATTACTATGAGTGCCCCTGTCTTAGATTTGGACATACTCATGCAAGCATATACGATAGGAATTATCCATTGCTTTTGGCTGTCTTTATCTCTCTTGCGAGAGAAAACCTTGCGGAATAGTTTCCATCGCTTGTTAGAGCCTAATTCTACCAAAAAACGCTTAATTTGATCTTGGAATAGTATGACCAGAATAAGAAGACCGATATTGATAAACTTATCCATGATAGTACCTATCACTTTCATGTCTAGAATCTTGTAGACGATAACCCATAGTATGATAAACGCTAGAACACCAACGAATATGTTTAACGTACCCGATTCTTTCATTGTCTTGTATATCCCATATAGGAGCGTGGCTGCTATAAGTATATCTATAATGTCTTTAATCCCAAATTCCATAAAGCGTTTTAGGGTTGTTTTTTTATAAGTTCTATAATATTCACTGCTTGAACAGCTTCTTTCACGTCGTGTACTCTCAATATATGCGTTCCTTTCATGAGTGCAATCGTGTTGAGTGCGGTAGTACAGTTAAGCGAAGTTTCTGGCGTTAGCTCAAGCGGTTTGTATATCATTGATTTGCGAGATATGCCCACAAGGAGCGGAAGACCTAGCGAGTGAAATTCTTCGAGCCTGTTCATCATCTCGTAGTTTTGTTCAACGGTTTTGCTGAATCCGAAGCCAGGGTCGATTATTATGTCATTGATGCCCTTTTGCTTTAAAATATTGGATTTGTCAGCCAATTCTTTTATCACGTCGGTCGCTACGTTATCGTAGTCGGTGAGTGATGGCATCGTCGACGGAGTACCGCGCATGTGCATCAATATGTATGGCACTTTCAGTTGTGCTATGGTGTCGAACATGTTGCTGTCTAAACTGCCACCCGATATGTCGTTTATAATGTCGGCTTCCCAATCTTTTACACAACGGTGGGCAACCTCGGCACGGAAAGTGTCAACCGAAACTATTGCATTAGGTGCCTCACGCTTGATGATAGACAGCCCTAAACTTAACCGTTTATATTCTTCTTCTGGAGTTACCTCGTAAGCACCTGGGCGAGATGAATATCCGCCTATATCAATAATTTTAGCACCTTCTTCGATAATTTGATGAACTCGTTCGGTTATTCTATTTTCTTCGTTATAACATCTGCTGTCGCTGTAAAAAGAGTCGGGAGTAACGTTAAGTATTCCCATTACCCACGGTGAACTTATTTCTACAGCCTTGCCACGAAGTGTGATTTTGTATGGAATAAAACCAGTCACGATAAATCATCAAATAAATTATTCGCTAATTTAGCTATAAATTCTGCTTCTGCAAAAGATTTAGCCTACAAACAGCTTCTCAATGTATTCAAACAATCCTATGACGTAAAGGAATATCAATGCTATAGCAATGGGAGCTACATATCTTATACAGAATATTATTGGTTTCATTATTGGCATTTTAATAGTGCTGTTGTTGGTGAGTTGTTCTTTTACGATTTTTTTATCCATAATCCATCCAACGAATATAGCAAGAATGAAACCTCCAGCAGGTAATAGTATGTTTGAAGAAACATAATCGAACAAATCAAAAATATTTTTACCAAACAGCTTAAAATCACCTAGAACATTGAACGATAAAGCACAAAGAGAGCCAAGGACTATAGCAATTGCGGTGTTCATGATAGTGGCTTTCTTTCTTGACATGTTATGCTCCTCAGTACAGAATGTTATGAAAATTTCGCTCATGGAGATGGTAGATGTTATAGATGCAAAGAACAATAGAATGAAAAATGCAAGTGACCAGAAATATCCGCCTGGCATTTGTTGGAAAATGTTAGGTAGAATCTCAAACACTAGTTTTGGACCAGCGGCTGGTTCTGCCCCGAAAGAGAATACGGCAGGGAAAATGATAACGCCTGCTAATACTGCTACGCAAGTGTCTAATACTGCTATGATAGCGGCACTTTTTGCTAAAGGAGTTTTGTTAGAGAAATATGAGGCATAAGTGAGTAGACAAGTCAACCCTAGGCTTAAAGAGAAGAATGCTTGTCCCATTGCACCTACCACCATGCTTGGCGATACTTTCGAGAAGTCGGGCTTAAACATGAACTCTAACCCTTCTTTAGCATTAGGTAGCAGTATCGAGTTAATGCAGAATATAATTAGCAGTAAAAATAGTAACGGCATAAGCAAATTGGATATTTTTTCGATACCTTTTTGGATGCCTTTGCGTATAATTAGGAAATTAGCACCAAGGAATATATAAGTCCATAGCAACGAACGCCAAGGGTTACCCACAAGTCCATTGAATATTTCGGAATATTCTTGAGCTGAATGTCCATTAAGATTGCCTATGAGTGATTGGAAAAGGTATTCCACAATCCATCCAGCTACAACAGAATAGAAACTTAGAATCATTATAGAAGCGCATATACCAATGTAGGATACGTAGCGGAACTTGCTTCCTGGAGCTAGTATGCTGATAGCTCTATTCGCATTCTTATGTGTAGACCTACCTATGATAAATTCGGCGATTATAACAGGAATACCAAGAAACATCACGCACAAAATGTAGATGAAAATAAATGCTCCGCCTCCGTGCACGCCTGCTTCGTAAGGAAACCTCCAAATATTACCTAATCCTACAGCCGAGCCCACTGATGCGGCTATCACTCCCATTTTTGTTACGAATTGTGCTCTTTCTGACATAACGTGTTATATTTTTTTAGTGTTGTAGATTTTGTTTATTTAATCTTATTCATTTCCTCTAAAGAACTGATACTTTGGGGTGATTTGCTTTCATCTGTTTTGTTGGTTGATTTTTTTCTTTTGCCCCGTTTCTTCGGTTCTATGGTGTCTGTTTTAGCTTCTTTGATAGACTTCATTAGCTCCTTTGCTATAGGTTCGTTTAGCATAGGTGTGCCGTTATCGTTAGGCGATAATGCCTTGAACAACAAAATCCCTCCGATTATGACAATAAGGCTAATTAGTCCTATACGTTCATTGCGGGTGATGGAAAATATGTCATTCAGCCATTTTTTCATATCAGCTTAAATGAAATTGCCGAGAAATACCAGTGATATAAGTATAGGACAGATATATCGTATTAAAAAGAGAACCAAAGGCACAACTCTAGAACGTATTGAGCCATTGTTGGTCAATTCTTTTTCAAGGAATTTCTTAGGTAGAATCCATCCCACAAATACGCAAATAGCAATGGCACTTATAGGTAGTATAATGTTGGCTGTGAGCTTGTCTAAAGCATCAAATAAAGGCATACCTGCCACTTGCAGCCATTCTGTGCCGCTTAATGAAATAGAACACAATGCGCTGAATAAGAACATAGGAAGTAAGACTATATAGCATGCCTTTTTTCGTGAAACTTTAAAGCGGTCGTGAACGAATGCTATAGATACTTCGGCTATAGATATTGTTGAGGTAATTGCCGCAACTCCTAGCAAAAGGAAGAATAATGCCGACCACCATTGAGTTCCGCTCATTTGGGCGAATATTTCAGGCAAGGTGACGAAAACAAGAGTCATTCCTGCAACGCTCTCATTGCCGTCAATGCCAAAACTGATGACAGCTGGGAATATAATAAGTCCCATAAGTACTGACACGCTGAAATCTAAAGCGGTAACGGTCGCTGCTGAACGAACCATTTTTGTGTCTTTTGGGAAATACGATGAATAAGTCACCAAAATGCCCATACCTAAACTAAGTGAGAAAAACGCTTGACCCAATGCAGCTACCACAACTCCGCTGTCAATTTTGCTAAAATCGGGATTTAAAAAGAATTTTACTCCTTCTAAAGAATTGGGCAACGATAAAGATACTCCGCAGAATACTATTAAAATGACAAAAAGTAACGGCATTAAAATGTTTGACATTTTCTCTATACCTTTCTGCACGCCCTTTAATAGTATTACAAGATTAAGTATTATCATTATATATGTCCATATAATAGGCTGTGAACCGTTGATAATCAATTCTCTCATCTTGTCGGAGAAGTAGCTGCCTTGCTCCCCTGATATAGAGCTGATGCCATTGTACAGTTCGCCACTTAATGATTCCCACAAATATTCTATAGTCCATCCTGCTACTACCATGTAGAAAGCAAGGATTAGATAGGATGCGAGTAGTCCTAATGTGCCTGCAATCCACCATTTGGATTTAGGCTTTAAATTCTTAAAAGAGCCAACAGAGTCAGATTTACCAGCTCTACCGAGAGAAAATTCGGCTAGCATAACTGGTATACCCAATACGAGTATACATGCTATGTATACGAGTAAAAAAGCACCGCCTCCGTTTTCTTGTGCTAGGCTTGGAAATCTCCACACATTGCCTAATCCGACGGCAGAACCTACTGTGGCGGCAATTAATCCGAACTTTGAACTGAACGTTGTATCTTTTGACATGTTGTTACTTAAAAAGCGAGTTTTGCTTAATGATTAATAGTTTTAGTATAAAGATTCGCAAAGATAGAAATTAATTGGTTGAAAAACGAAATATTAATGTTATTTTGTATTATGATTGATAAATGTTACCTTTGCATAATATGTAAAAGCTGCTGTTATGAAAAAAATACTCAAGAAGATACCTACAGGTGTGCTGTCGGTGCTGTCGATGGCGTTGGTTGCTTATTTGTCGCTTGACAATGACCCATTTAATTCCAGTTCTATGAAGTTGTTCCCAGGAGCTGATAAGATAGCTCATGTGGTATTATATTTTTGTCTTGGAGCAGTGTTTTTATTCGATTATATGAAGCATAGACATCCTCGAAGCCCTAAAACAGATAAAGTATGCGTGTTTGCATTCGTAGCATTCGTTTATGGTGTTGTTATGGAGTTGTTGCAAGGCTATATGGGTAGAGGTCGTGATGTGAGCATGGCTGACATGTTTGCTAATCTATTGGGGGCGGTATTGGCATTTTGCTTTATGAAATATTTCTTTTTTGGTTGGATTCGCAAGAAATTAAATTATAAAAAGAAGTGTTTCTAGAATAAGGGATACGTTAAGGGTTGTGTCCTAACGATTAAAATGATAAGCAAGTTGTATTGACGGTTTTTACATAGTCAAAAATGGAAGAAAAGCAGAAAAAAGGCGGTAATATATTATTGAAAGCGTTTGCATGGGTGGCAGGAATTATATTTGCAATAATAATACTTGTTCCATGCTTGTTGTATGTGCCTTTTGTACAAGAAGCTGTGAAGAATGGTGTGTCGTCATATATAAATAAGAACATGGCGATGACGGTTGACGTTGAACGTATTTTACTGGAATTTCCATTGAGGCTTAACGTAGAAAATGCTTTAGTGCTTGACGAGCATGAGGACACTATGGTCTATGCGAAAAGCCTACTTGTGGATGTCGAATTCATGCCTTTACTTAAAAATAAAGTCGACTTGCAGAAGGCTGAATTGATACAGGGTGTGTATAATATGGTTAGTGCAGACTCTTCAATGGTGCTAAAAGCTAGGTTGGCAAAGTTTGTAATAGATCAAGCTCATGTGTCGCTAGATTCAAGTGAGGTTAATTTGGGAGGTATAGCTTTAGAAGGTGGAAAAGTTTCAATATTAATAGACAATAATAAGTCAACAAAGAGCCTAGAAGATACGACATCTACAGCTGGGTGGAAAATAAATACTAAAAATATAAAGTTGGAGAATTTGGATTATGAGATGCAAATGCTTCCAATGATAGACAATTTATATGCTCATGTGGGACTGGCTTCGTTGTCGGGTGGTGTTATAGACACAGGCAACCTATATGTGTCAGTTGGTGCTTTGGGATTAGATAGCGTAGATGTGAAATACATTTATCCTACGCCAGAATATATTGCGGCATATCCGATGAAAGCCGATAGTTTACAATTTGTTACTCCTGAAGATACAGCAATATGGACAATCAGAGCCGATGAATTAAGGCTTAACGGCTCGCATGTGATATATGCAATGAAGAATACTAGTCCTAATAAAGGGTTGGATATGAATTATATAGAGGTTTCGGATGTCAATATAGGTATTGATGATTTCTACAATAGTGGAACGAACCTATCGGCTAAATTGTCGGCTCTTACAGCAAAAGAGCGTAGCGGGTTGCAAGTGACTTATGGTAAGGGTGATTTTTCAATGGACGATACAAAAATCGTGGCAAAAGGGGTGTCGTTGGAAACAATGCAATCTAAGTTGTCACTTGATGCTGAAATGGGTAGCGATGTGGCTACTAATGCCGATTCTCCATTGTCGTTGAAGCTAGAAGCATCGGTAGGTGTAGGGGAAGTGGGCAAGTTATATCCATCAATGGGATATATTATTAACAACATTCCTCAACATTCGCCTGTGAGAATGAGCCTTGATTTGGAGGGAACGACCCGAATGCTTGATTTGGATAAAGCAGAGATGGTGTTGCCGCAATATTTGGCTGTGAAAGCTAAAGGGCGTTTGGGAAATGTTACCGATGTTAGACATATGACGGCAAATGTCAATTTTGCTGGAAACTTGAAGAACTTGAATTTTGCAAAGCCTATAATGTTGAATGATACAGCCATGCGTAATATGATAGAGTTCCCGGGCATGTTGCTTGATGGTTCGGTGAATTATACTCCTACGATGGCGAAAGGCAATATAGACTTGAAATTAGAAGAAACCGGTAAGGCTGTGTTCAGTGGTGATTGGAATGATAAAACCCAAAACTACGTAGCCGATATAAAATTGGACTCATTCCCATTGAATATAATATTGCCAACTATTCCTGTGGAAAACCTTACAGTTTCGGCTCACTTGCAGGGTTTCGGATATGATATATATGATCTTTCAACTTTGCTTGAAGCCAATGTTATAGTGGATGAGATAACTTACAACGGATGGTATTATAGTGATATTAGTGCATTTGCCAATTTTGAAAATGGCTATATGAGCATGGATTTAGAATCCGACAACTCCAATTGCGAAATGGAAATGTCGGTAAATTGCATGTTGAATAAGGATTTTTATGAATTTGGTTTGAACGGAAACATAGGATTTATAGATTTGCAAGAGTTGCAATTGTCTAAAACTGAATCAAGAGGTAATGGACGAATCTTGGCAGGAGGAACGATTGACTTGGAAACTAATTCCTATGAAATGGATTTTAATATAAAGGACTTTAAATGGACTTTGGCAGGTGAAGTCTATAGTACGCCAGCTATTGTCGTGTCTGTCATAAGTTCAAGAGATAGCATGGCTTTATATGCTCAAGAGGATGACGATTTCCATATAAACTTTAATACGCCTACAAGTCTTGACACGATGCTTTCACGGTTGACAAAGTTGCAAAAGATAATGGAATATGAAGTTGCTGAGAAATATCTAGACGTAGATACATTGCAACGAACTTTACCGCCTATGGTGTGCGAGTTGAGAATAGGTAAGAATAACCTAGTGCAACAAGCGTTAAAGTATAATGGGATTAAGATGAAAAATTTGATGCTTGACTTGATAAATGACTCTACAATATATATGAACGGCAAGATACATGGATTGTATTTGAATCCAGCGTTGCAAGCCGATACTTTGACGTTATACGCTAACCAGACAAACAAATGTTTGTCCTATAATATGCACGTGGGTAACCGTCCGGGAACGAATGATGAACTTGCTCAAGTTACCATAAGAGGCGGTGTCAGAGGTAATGCGTTGGGGATGTTGTTGGAGCAAAATAACATACGTGGCGAACAAGGATTTAAGATTGGTATGAATGCCTATTTGTCAGATACTGTGATTGACGTTAAATTCTTCCCTAAAAATCCAACTATAGGATATAAGGAATGGACTATGAATGAAGGTAATGTTGTTGCATACGACTATATTGATAAACATTTTGATGCCGATTTGAGCTTGAGGTGCGATTCTAGTTTTATAAAGTTATACACTGAACATAGTCATGATGGACATAATCAGGAAGATGTGATGCTGAAGGTGGGTGGTGTGCAAATTTCCGATTGGCTGAAATTATCACCTTTAGCACCTCCTATTAGCGGTGAATTTAGTGCTGATGTCAAAATGAAATTTGACGGGGAAAATATATGGGGAGGCGGAATATCTAGAATGAAGAATTTCAAATATAATCGCAAGAAAGTAGGTGATTTTGACTTTATGGCATCCGTTGAATTAGATCCAGCTAGTAATACGATGAATCTGCGTTCGGCATTTGATGTTGACGGTCGTCGTACTATAGAAGCTAAGGGTATGCTTAATGATTCAACATCTAGAAGCCCTTATAATTTGGATGTTACGGTTGATAGTTTTCCATTGCGTATGGCTAATTCATTCATACCTGGTAATATGGCTTATTTGAGAGGTGCTATAAACGGGGAACTGAATGTGGTGGGAACAGTGGGTGATCCGATAGTGAACGGCTTCTTGCAATGTGACGATGCAGAGGTGGCGATGCCTTTGTTTGGATCATATCTTTCAATATCAGATAATAAAGTTCCTGTTGATTCCAGCTTGATAAAACTTAACGGATTCAAAATCTACGGCAGCAACAATAACTCAATAAACGTAGACGGATATGTGTATTTACTTCCTCTAGAAAATCCTAAACTTAATGTTAAGATGAAAGGTAGCAATATCGAGTTCGTTAATAGTAAGCAACGCCGTAATATGGAAGTGTTCGGAAAGGGATATGCCAATGTGGATGCTACTATGAAGGGTGATATGCAAAATATAGATATGGATGTGTCGTTGACTTTGTTGCCGACAACTAATATCACTTATGTGATGCAAACTGATGTGGCAGCAATATCTACACAGACTGATGAAAATATGGTGAAGTTTGTAAATTTTGCCGATACAGTAGAAGTGGAGGAAGATTCAATACAAACATCAATATCGTCTTCTAACTATACGTTGAAAGCTAAGTTAAATATACAGCAGGGCTCAAAATTGAATGTCTATTTGTCGGATAATGGTACTGACCGTGTTGCCATAGAGGGTAGTGGTTTATTGGATTATTATCAAAGTTCTTTAGGTGATATGCGATTGACAGGACAGTATACAATAGGTAGCGGATATGTGAGATATACGCCTCCGTTGTTGTCAGAAAAATTATTTAATTTCTCCGATGGAAGCTATGTTTCATGGACAGGGAATATGATGAATCCAACGCTGAATCTGAAGGCGACAGAGTCAATGAAAGCAACTGTGACTCAAGAAGGGCAAGACTCCCGTTTAGTTAATTTCTTGATTGATTTGAGTGTTACAAACACGTTGAATAATATGAATGTAGAATTTGACTTGAATACCAATGACGACCTTACCGTGCAGAATGAGATTCAGTCAATGTCACCTTCACAGCGTTCAAGCCAAGCTATAAACCTATTGTTATATAGCACTTATATGGGATTAGGATCGTCTTCATCATCAAGCATGTCGGGCAACCCGTTGTATTCGTTCTTAAATTCTCAAATTAACCGATGGGCGGCAAGCACTATTAAGGGAGTAGACTTGACTCTGGGTGTAAACCAATATGATGAAACTAAGGGTGATACGAAATCAAAGTCAACCACATATTCTTATAAGGTGTCGAAATCATTCTTCAATGACCGGTTTAAAGTTGAGGTAGGCGGAAATTATAATCCTAATGCCGATGCGGAAGAAAGTATGGCTAATAGTTTATTGAATGATTTATCTTTTATTTATATGCTAAACCAAAGTGGAAGTATGTCGGTTAAATTATTCCGTCACACTGGTTATGAAAGCGTTTTGGAAGGTGAGGTGACTGAAACTGGCGGTGCGTTTGTGATGAAACGGAAACTTTCAACATTGAGAAATTTGTTCCGTTTCAGCAGAAGACAGCGTACTCAAAAGCCAGAAGAAACGAGAGATACGATAATCAATTTAGATTCGGTTGTGAAACAAGAACTTAAAAGTGGAGAAAAATGAGATTTAGTAGTAATATCTTTATAGGTGCAGTGGGCTTGTTGTTTTGGCTCGTATGTGTTACTTCTTGTTCTACAACATCAAAATTGGCAGATGATGAGGTTTTGTATACCGGTGTTAAGGATTTTAAGATAGTACCAAGTGATGGCGATAAAGTGCCTAGTGAAGTAGAAAGCTATCTTTTTGATGCTATAAACGTGAAGCCTAATAATAGTTTATATTCACCATATGTTCGCACTCCATTCCCGGTGGGGCTTTGGGTGTATAACCATTGGGATTATAATCCTAAAAATAAATTCAAGCATTGGTTCTATGATAAGTTAGTGTCACAGCCGGTTGTCATAGAAGATGTTAATCCTACGTTGCGTGTGGAAATGTTGAAGTCAATACTTGACAATAATGGTTTCTTTTCTGGCGCTACGCGTTATGAGCTTATTAAGGATAAAAGAAATGCGAAGAAGGCGAAATTGTCTTATTTCGTAGAATTAGGCAAGCCGTATAGATTTTCGAGTATAGAATATACCAATGGGAATACTGAAGTAGAACATCTTGTTGATTCTTTGGCTAGAAGAAGCCAATATTTAAAAGTTGGAGAACGATATTCTACCGATTCGTTGAGTTCGGTACGCACCGTTATTGCTGAAAGATTGCGCGACATGGGATATTATTATTTCCGACCAGAATACATCGAGTATCTGGCTGATACAGTAATGACAAGAGGCAGCGTGGCTTTGCGTATGCAGCTGGCTGACAAGATTGATCCTGCCGCTATTAAGAAGTATTATATAGGTAATGTCAAAACTGTGGTTTATCCTTATTTCGGAAAAGGAGCACCTGATACGCTTAATACAAATGGAGGTATGCTCATAAAGATGATGCCTATAAAATTGCGTGATGGATTGATACCGTCTTGTTTGAGGTTCAGGAAAGGGCGTGTAGTGCGTGTAAGCGATATTGATAATACGCAAACTAATTTATCTCGTATGGGCATTTTCAGCTCTATTGATATAGCAGTAACTCCTTTAGATTCTTTAAAAGGTCGAGATAGTATAGATTTTAATGTGAGTTGTACTTTAGACCGTCCAATGGAAACGTCATTGGAGTTTCAAGTCGTATCGAAGTCTAGTAGTTACGTAGGTCCTGGTATAGCTGCTGGTTTGACGCATAAGAATATGTTTGGTGGTGGAGAGCAATTGACAACACAGCTCACAGCATCTTATGAATGGCAGACTGCGGGAGGTAGTGACCAACGTTCTAATGTCTTTAACTCATATGAGTTTGGTTTGAAGTCTACGTTGTCCTTCCCTAGGTTGCTTGCTCCAAAATTTGTTGATCGCAGCCGTCGATATATCAATTGGACTAGGGTATCTCTTTCGGCTGATGTATTGAATCGCCCGCATTATTTCAAAATGGTTCAGTTTGGAACGGGTTTTGGGTGGGAATGGCATGCTAATATAAATTCTACAAATGAGTTTTATCCGTTTAAACTGACTTATACAAAGATGTTGAGTACTACTGCGGCGTTTGATGAAGCTATGGCTGATAATCCTGCGGTGGCATTAAGTTTTCGTAACCAGTTCATCCCGATGATGAGCTATACTTATACTTATGACAAGAAAATAGATAAGAACAACTATTTGAATTGGATGTTTAATGTAACTGAAGCAGGAAATTTATTTTCAGGTATATGGAGTTTAGCGGGTAAAGAGGGTGAAAAGATGCTGTTCGGGACTCCGTTCTCTCAGTTTGTTAAGGCTCAATCGCAATTTATATTCGGTTGTAGGCTTTATCACGGTGTAAACTCAAAAGAATGGTTGGTGTTCAGAGCCTTTGTTGGAGCGGCTCATGCTTATGGTAATTCTAGTCAAGTGCCTTATGCCGAGCAATTTTATATAGGTGGTGCTAACTCATTGCGTGCATTCTCCGTTCGTTCTATTGGTCCAGGTAGTTACCACCCGGCTGAAACTGTTAAAAACGGATATTATGACCAGACGGGTACGTTTAAGTTTGAGTTTAATACAGAATTACGTTTTCCTATAATGGGATATCTGCATGGTGCGTTATTCCTTGATGCAGGTAATATTTGGTTGTTGAAGAAGGATAGCTCACGTCCCGGTGGTGCATTAGGGGAAGGTAACTTCTTTAAAGAAATTGCTCTTGGTACAGGTGCAGGTCTTCGTTTTGATATGGAGATGCTTGTGTTGCGTGCCGATTTGGGTATTGGAATTCATGCTCCATACGACACGGGCAAGAAGGGATATTATAACATGACTTCATTTAAGAATAGTCTTGCATTTCACATTGCAATAGGCTATCCGTTCTAAATCATTTGCCAGAGAATGCGATACCGAAACCAATGAAACGATCATAGCGTTCGGCAGAATCTCGGTGGTACACTTTTACTAGATATTCATTGACAGTTTGATACTTGTTGCCGTCGATAGACAAATAGCCTCTGTTGCTACCGTTTGGAACGAAAAGGTATTGATAGTTATAAGCACCTTGTTTTAGCATAATATCGGCACGGTATAAACCAGTGATTGGATCGTACTTCATTAGGTTGGTCGGTGAGAACAGATGGTTTGTAAATTCCCCGTCTAAATAGATTTTTCCGCTGCTTATTTCGCCCCCGGTGTCAAGTGTGAAATGCGTGATTATATATTCAGCTCCGTTGTCGGAGTCAATGGCTTCAGTGCTTCGTATGGTGAATCGCCCAAGTTGTGTCTTGTCGTAGATATAGTCATCTTCGGCTCTAGGATAGTCTGTGAAAAGTTTTGCATGGTATAAGGGGTGATGATATTCAATCTTGTCAACCCCCATTGATAGACCATGTTGGGCAACGGTTTCAATTCGTCGATATTCGTTTCCAGCCTCAAATATTAGTCTGCGATCATGGTCGTATGTTATCTTCTTATTGCTTGCCATTAAGGGGCGATCGATAAGGATTTCGTTGTCAGTGCGTCCATTTTGTGAAACGTATACTTTGATATCGCTATACATGTTCCTAATCTGGTAATTTTTGGTGTCAATGACAAAAGAAACCTGTTGATACTCGTTGTTGTAGTCGATATCGGTTCGGCTCGTCACATTTGTTCCGACTGACACGCTGTTTTCGCAGACGTAGAACCTAGCTTGAAGCAATGTGTTTTCAGGCTCGTCCTCATAATAGACTTTTACCAGATAGTTGCCTGATATTAAAAACTTAATGTCATCATTGGGCAAAGAGAATGAATAGTGTACATAATGGCATAAAGTGCCAGTAGAAAATTTATAATCGGTAATGTCGGAATAGTTGAAACCTTCCACATATTCGCTTTCTACGAGGTTGCTGGGAGTCCAATCGGCATTGCAATGAACAACGCTATATCGGAGATAAGAACGTTCATTTCCTAGCTCGTCGAAAGAGAAAATTAATCTATCGCTACCGTTAAGGCTTATTATCGGAGGGAAATAATCGTTGCCGTCTAGCCTAACTTGTAATGATTTGAAACGCGATTCTGAGGCTTGCGTGCGGGTGTCGTTTTCTTCGATTGCCGCGTAAGAATGCAACACAGGGCAAACAATTAGCAATATTAATAAGTAAATACCTTTGATTCTCATATAATGTAGCATGGATGCGTTTAATTTACATGAAATTCGCTTACCATTCAATTGGTGTTTTTCCATGTTTCACGAGATAAGCATTTGTTTGAGAGAAATGCTTGTTGCCAAAAAATCCGCGGTGAGCACTTAGGGGTGAAGGATGGGGTGACGTAAGAACAAGGTGTTTCATTCGGTTGATAAACGCTCCTTTCTTGATTGCGTAAGCTCCCCATAGTATGAAAACTAGATTTTCCTTTTTTTGTGCTAATTGCAGTATAACTTCATCGGTGAACTGTTCCCAACCCTTATTTTGATGCGATCCGGCACAATGGGCACGAACGGTCAGTGTGGAGTTTAATAGCAGAACTCCCTGTTTAGCCCAGCGGCTTAGGTCGCCACTTTGCGGTATAGGTGTTCCTAGGTCGTCGTGAATCTCTTTAAAGATGTTGTTAAGCGATGGAGGAAAAGGTATTCCGTCCCTAACTGAAAAGCACAATCCATTAGCTTGATTTACATCATGATATGGGTCTTGTCCTATAATTACGACTTTTACGCTGTCGAACGGTGTCGCATCGAATGCTGCAAAAATCTCGCTTCCAGGTGGATAAATACGTGTGGTTGCATATTCGTTTCTCACAAATTGGGTGAGTCTTATGAAATAATCCTTGTTCCACTCATTTGAAAGTGCTTGTTTCCAACTTCCTTCTATCTTAACGTCCATAATCAGCTAGGTTAATATTCTATTGTATAGAAACGATAAACATAATATGAATAGTATTTGAAAATTTAATCGTTTTCTTCTAATCTTAGAAATGTTAGTTGCAAACTTACAAATTCTTTATTACTTTTGCCACTCCAAAAAGATTTTTTAGCAAAATACGGAATAATTGCGCCCATAGTTCAATGGATAGAATAAAGGATTCCGGTTCCTTCGATTGGAGTTCGACCCTCCATGGGCGTACAG